>CAMLLK010000097.1 GCA_946480885.1 uncultured Thermoproteales archaeon | reverse complement strand
CATATACGTATTCATATACAAAATTTGAAACACATCACATATTTTTTAAACCAGTAATAAGTATTTTAAATAATATAAATAGAAAATTTCTAAAACTTTTTAAAAATATGGATTATACATCTATAAATTTCTATGTAGTAAGTAAATTTGTTAAATTTACTTTTAGATACGTATTAAAACCCGAGGCGTTGTTAGAACTAAAGGCGTGGACCCCCCTCGCCGTCACAGAGTTTGGAGTATCTACAAGAGATGAAGAATTTCGATACCGCTACCTATGTGCAATGTCTAACGTATTTAAAAAGTTAGAGCCCGTGGCTGTTTTCTGGTGGAGTTTTCTCCACGGCTATGAGTGGGGGCTTGGCTACACGCCGTTTTTTGCCCTAGTCGACGTAAAAGGCGGCGAGAGAATCGTCACGCCCCTCGCAGAGGTCTACGTCAAAACTTTAAAAAACCCGCCTATGTGTGAAATTAGAGAGGTTGACCTGGGGCTTGAGTGGCGTCTTTCCTATAGAAACTTCTCTAGTGACGACTCACCTCCGTAGGGAGTCTCTAAAACTCGTTTTATAACTCTGTGTCTTTTCTCGTCTATCTCCCACGTCTTGTAGTTTAGTATAGCGTTTAGTGGTGTGCCGTACTTTTTTAACAACTCCTCAGCCCTCCTCGGGCCTACGCCTGGCAGCGAGGCCAGTAGTGAAATCTGTAGAGTCTTTATGTCTCTCGACTTTTTTACAGTGGGCGTCTTGACTCCACCCCGCCCCCTCTTAGCCGCAATGCAGAGTAGAGAGCCTGTATGAATCGGATCTGCTGTATGTATTATACATACGCCCATTGTATAAATGGCGAGCTGCGCCCCCAGCACTGCGTTGGGCGAGACATCTCGATGTTGTAACTCTCTCCATAGATCTCCCTCTATAATCACCACAGGCCTCATTTCAGAAATTCTCAATTTCTCTAACTGGCTAAACAACCTCCCGTCTATTATTGAATTTACAAAATCTGACACGCTCTTTCTCTCAAATATAAAACCGCCCGCCGAGTAGTCTCCAACTTCGAGTTTAGTCTTAATTACGCCGCAGCCGCTTTCTTTTATAGCTCTAATTATCTCTTCATTATGTTCTCTCGTATCAACTAGAACTGTGTAACTCACTCCTGTAGTACTTCGTGCTTTGCCTTCCACTCGACTACGTCTTCTTTCTTCCCAACGACGACCCAAGCTATAGTTTTTGACAGAGTTCTCGTCTCTGCAATAATGACTCGATCTCCTGGCCTCACTTCTATACACTCCGGCACTCTGACAGTCATTCTCCTCCTCCTTCTCTCATAGCGGTTGTACTTCCTAATGTAATGGACCCATTCGTGGGTGACTACGGCGGCTTTGTGCATTCTCACCTTTTCCACAGTGACCTCGAGGAGTTTTAGCCTAACTTTTAGATGCCCATGCCAAGGGCATAGAGAGTCGTCGCAGACAGAGACTGGCGGCAGTATATACGGAATTCCTATATTTCTCACTTTTATCTTCTTGCCGTTCGGCATTGTAAAGACGTCGCCCACCTTAGGCCTAGACTGGAGTTTTATAGACGTCATACTACTTCGCGGCGATGTGTAGTGAGGACCTCGTGGCCTTGAGGCCGGGCTCGCCGTGTTGCACCACTTTTGTAGTGAGGGCGAATTCGCCTAGGTAGTGGCCAATATGCCATGGAGATATGTAGACGGGTATGTACGTAATGCCGTTGTAGACTTGTATAGTTAAGCCAACCATCTCAGGCAGTATTATCATATCTCTACAATGAGTCTTTATAGTCACTTTCTTGCCCTGTGCCGCTAATTTCTTCGCCTTTCTAATCTTCTCTAATAGTTTTCTATGCTCTGGCTTAAGTCCCCTCCTCAAACTCCTCCTCTGGCGGGCGGGCAGTAGTTTAATAAATTCGTCCATGGACATATTGAGAAGCTCTTCTAACGTCTTGCCTCTGTATCTAAACGACGCCCACTCCTCTGGCGGTATCACAGTGGGGGTTATCCAGCCTTGTTTCCCCTTCTGAGCCTCTTGCCCTTTTGAAGACATCTACCGCCTTAACTCACGTATATAAAAGCTTTTCTACATTTATAAATACATGTCTCATACGTGCCATGGACTACGACATAATTATAATAGGTGCCGGCATAGCCGGCCTCTCCGCGGCGCTATACGCCTCGCGGCAGAGGCTAAAGACTTTAGTCATTAGTAGAGACCTAGGCGGACAGTTAAATATGACTACCTTAATAGAGAACTACCCAGCAATTACAAAAATCTCAGGCCCCGAGCTGGCCAAGAGAGTGGAACAACAAGCTAGAACTTTCGGCGCCGAGATAATATTCGACGAAGTTAAATCTGTAGAGAAATTGGGCGACCGATTTCTAATAAAGACCGAGGGGGGAGACGAGTATACATCACTCGCCGTGATATTGGCCTTTGGAAAAACGCCAAAAGAATTAAACGTCCCGGGGGAGTCGAAGTTTAAAAATAGAGGAGTCTCTTACTGCACTATCTGCGACGCGCCTTTCTTCAAAGGACAAGACATTGCACTTGTGAGCTGGGGCGACTTGGCGAGAGAGCCAGTTACAATACTATCCTCTGTGGCCAATAGATTTTATTGGATATACCCCTCAGACGTTCCAATACACGACGAAGAGTTTTTAGAACAAGTCAAGAGACTCGGCAAGGCGGTGTTTCTACCCAATACAGAAGTTGTGGAGATAAAAGGCGATGTAAGAGTGAAATCTATTGTAGTTAAGAATAGAAAGACGGGAGAGACTCAAGAGATACCAGTTTCGGCGGTCTTTATAGAAGTGGGCTACGTCACGAAAAGCGATTTTGTAAAACACTTAGTAGATCTAAACGAGAGGGGGGAGATAATAGCAGATTGGGAAGGCAAGACCAAGACGCCGGGCGTCTTCGCCGCGGGAGACATAGTGGCCTACCCCTACAAACAGGCGGTGATATCAGCAGCCATGGGAGTAGCCGCAGCTCTATCTGCAACAGCATACGTAATGAAAATGAGGGGGAGGGAAGTACGCACGTTAGTAGACTGGCGCGCCGAGAAGAAATAAAACTAATCCACTAAAGTAGCCGCCACACTCAGAGGCCTAAACACATAGTCTTTTAAATAGTGGACATATTCAGCCCTCCTAACCTCCAAGCGGTATTTAACGCCAACGTCGGCGTCAGTATTTATTGTAGATACGTAGTTAGCCACGCCGCCGAATACTTCAAACGAAAAGCCTATATACAAACCACGTAGGAATTGACTTAGTGGATAGCCGAGGAAGTGGAGTATACTGCCAACGTTCCACCCTCCCCCAAGTCTTATATTGGAACTAGCCTCAATCAACGGCTCACTCATCATAATATCTACATACCGCAACATATTACCATCACCTAATTTCCCGTCTACGCCTTGATAGTCTATCCCCTCTGAAACCACACTGTTGTCTAAAACAACCAGCGGCGGGCGGTCAGTAGTCCTCAAAGCTATCTTCCCACTTTCAAAAGCTATGTTTAATATATATAAGTCCGCCCTCGTGTCTATTGGAGTACATGTATATATATCATATACCTCATACACTATATAACGCCAGACAGTGTTGTAAAACATCACAGCTACGTCTTCATCAAGTCCTCTAGGTATACGGCCAGCGCCACCCCAAGATTTCAAATCGCCAGTGCTCCAGGTTGGGCTATTCCAAATTCTAAAACTAGTCCCACGCCCCAACGAAGTGCCGCCGTAGACTCTAAAACGTAAGGCGCTGCCGTAAACATGATAGCTAGAGTCCACACTTTCAATAAACGCTTTAGAGGATCTATTAAACGCCGCCACCGCCGGGACGTACTCTTTCAAATTTGCGTCACTTACATATAAAACTCTCCCCTCTGGACAAACAGAGAAACTCTTGACATCCCGTCTCTGCAGGCCTCTTACTACATACCGTCTGTTTAAGTACCTAGGCGAGGCGGCCACGGCGGTGTACGGGACGCCTTGGGCTTGTAATGAGATGGGGAATATTACAAATAGACTCGTCTCTACTTGCGGAGGCGTGTCTGCGCGTCTATGTTCCTCTACCCACATAGCCACTCTCTCTTCTAACTTCCTCCGGGGCAGGACCAGCCTTCCCCCTTTCACAGAGGCCTCTTCGACTTCTCCACCGGGCTCCCAGACGATAAAGACGTCGAAGTTGAGTGGTCTGTTTTGCTCATCTACAAACTCCAACACTACGTCGCCGTTTGAGAACTCTGAATGCGTCTCCTCTAACCACTTCGAATAAGGCAAGTATTCGCCCCTTGTCGATTGTATTAAATTTCGCCAGAGGTAGAGGCCGCCCAGCGCCGTTAAAACAGCCGCCGAGAGGCCCCCAGCCAAGAACCTCCTTCTACTAATCACAGATATTTCACGAAGTCGTATATATATGCTCACTGTCTTTGACCTGTGGCTTCCCTTGGCGGCGACTTACGTTATTTCTTCTGGCTCTACAATCTCTATGCCGAGTTTTTTGGCGCTTTCTTTAACTTTCTCTGGCTGTCTGTCGTGGATGTAGTATGTAAGTATATAGACTCTGTCTATCTTGCCGACGGTCTTTTCATAAAGCTCTATTTTTTTCCTTAATGTAGTTAAGTCTCCTCTCTCTACTGAAGACTTAATCTCAACGGCTATCCTAACACCGTCTCTAACCAATATGTCTAACTCCACCTCGCTGGGGAAGCCAAAGACATAGCCATCTACGTCAAAATGGCGCCATTTCTCCACTACGTAGCCCACAGACTCTAAAAGCTCCGCCACCCCCCTCCTAAACGTCTCTTCGCTAAAGACCCCCCATCTAGCCCCCAACGCGTCAAGCTTACGGTTAAGTTTAGCCAACTCTTCCCTCGTGGCGAACTGCCTCGCCTCCTCTTTAGTCACCATGGTTTTTTCTATATGCTCTATGTGTTTTAACAATGTCTCTCTCAACTCTTCTAAGTCTTTTTTCGTGGCTGTGCCTAGCGGGATGGCGATTTTGGCGGCTATGGCGTTGGCTAGCGTATGTAGAGTCTGCTCGTCTTTTGTTATTAACTCTACTAAAGACTTCCCGTCAAACACCGACTCAATAAGTTCTCTGAGAAACCCGGGCTCTCTCTTAGCTAAGTCCACCAGAGTT
>CAMLLK010000096.1 GCA_946480885.1 uncultured Thermoproteales archaeon | reverse complement strand
TGCGCAGTGGCATTTATTCTGGATTGAGAACAACGGCTATATCAAATCTGCAAAAGTGGATGGCGTGACGTTTTACGTCTTGAATTGTGTAAACGCCGTTAGAAAACTAGAGGCTGTAGAAGAGATACTTCAAAAAAGACGTACTGGCGCGTAGAGGCGGCGCCTAGCTGGGAGGGCTGTTAAGACGCCGGCTATAAAGCCGCCGATGTGGGCAAAGTAGGCGACGCCGCTAATTTGCATAGTTAATAATTCAATAAAGCCGGCCGCTAGTTGGTAAATAAACCAAAACCCTATGTACGCCCAGGCGGGTATCTCCACTATTGTGATAACTATGAAAAACGTCAGTGTTAAAACTCTAGCCCTGGGGTAGAGGATTAGATATGCGCCTAATACTCCACTTATGGCGCCGGAGGCCCCCACAGCCGGTATGTACATCACAAGCGGCACCTCGGCTGATTGTATCACAACTGAGAGGTAGTGGAGGAAAGCCGCTACGAGCCCCCAAAAGAGATATAAAACTAAGAATCTAAAGTGTCCAAAGCGGTCTTCTACATTGTCGCCGAAGACCCAGAGGTATATCATATTGCCAACTATGTGCAAAAAGCCACCGTGGAGAAACATATGTGTAATCCACCTATAGGGCTCCTCCCAGGCTAGAGCTGGGACAAAGGCGTAGGCCTTAGCCACCGCGGGGTTGGCGAGAGTGTATATAAACACGGCGACGTTTATAAAAACTAATGTCTTTGTTACATAGGGGAAAGACCTCGTGGGATTGATGTCTCTAATTGGGAGAGCCACATATTTTTGTTTATAAACATATTTATTGATATGTCGTGGGCCTCTTGTTAAATGTCGACTATGGAGATTATCTAGCCAAGGCCCGGGGAAGAGAGGTGTTGAAAAAGGCGGCTCCTAAATATATAGAGTTGGAAGAGGCCGTCGACGCGTATTATATACACTACCGCCGCCCTATCTTCGGAGGTAGGTCTAACAGCGACGTGTGGAGACGGTTTGTACTCCTATATGTAAACTCGCCCTATTATGAAAAAATCGCCTCTATGTGTAGACTAAGGCATAGGCCTTCTTTAGATGCCGCCGTCAAGCTCATCCACGCCTTTGAGAGATATTTAGACAACATTGGGTTTAGGAAGTGGACTTGGTGGGGGAGGGGACGCCACGAGGGGTGGACACTTGAGGGTCTTAGACAATTGAGACGGAGTTTCGGCGCCCCGGAAGAGGCCGCCTACTTAGACCAAATTTTTAAAAAACTAGGCGAGGTATTGGGGAGGGGGAGGTCTGGAGACCCCGCCTCTCTCGCCATATCTATGGCCTCAGACCCTAGGAGATTGCGCCTCGCCGAAAAATTAGCCAAGTCGTTGAGACTGGCGCAAGTCCTTGCTCCACACCTCGGAGGGGAGAGAGGCGCGTGGGACGTGAGTTGGGATATTGTATCTACTGGCTCAGTGGAGAAGTTGCCCAAGGCCACTCCCGCCTCTAGGTCACTATACCTAGGCGCATTGCCGCTCTTTCTATACAAACTAGCGACTGCAAGCTTAGTGATAAGATCTGGCGTCTTACACGGCGTCAGAGGCCTCTACCTCTTAGTGGACAAGTCTGGGTCTATGTTCAGCCTTGTGGGGGGTTATGAGAAAATTGTATTAGCCACGGCCTACGCCATCGCCGCAGTGAGACATTTTAGAAAACACGTCCTGCGTTTTTTTGACGTAGATATATATAGCGAGGTGACAGGTGTGGGCGATCTAGTAGACGTCTTGTCTAGAGTAGCGGCCAGCGGGGGCACCGACTTGACTAGAGCTATAGAGGCGGCGGTGGAAGACGCCGAGAGGAAAAGACTCAGGGGGTATGTACTACACATCGTCACCGACGGAGAGGACGACTACTTCGACTCGTCAGTGTTACAAAAGGCGAGGCGCGTCTTCGCCTCTGTCTTAATGGTGCTAATCGGCGAGAGGAAGCCGCCCCAAGGCGCGTCTTACATTAGACTTCTACCGCCCCGCGGTTTATAAAATGGCTCCCGTCGCATTTGACGCGAGGAGTCTCTAAGTCTCGAAACTCTTCTCTACATATTGAAAACTGTAGATTATGCCTCCTAGCCAGCTCCGCCGCGCGTCGTAAAATCTCTCTCCTATAGTCTATATCGGCGTACCACTGTCCATGGAAATACCGCCCCTTTTCAAAATACAACTCTCTCCACTTGTCAACGTATTGAGGAAAGGCGGCGGCCAATCTTTTAAAATTATCTCGCTTAGCTTTATAAGTGCTGACGACTAACTGCTTAGCCCCGGCCTCCGCCACCTCTTTGACTAAGTCTTCAATAGAGTCGTTTAAAAACGGCACAATGGGGTCTAGCCTAACCCCCACCGATATGCCCCACCGGGCTAGCTCGGCCACTGCGGCTAGTCTTCTCCACGGCGTAGGAGCTCCGGGCTCTAAGACAGAGGCTAGTTCCTCGTCTAGAGTAGTGATAGTGATCTGTATCGCCAACTGGTCTCTATACTTCTTGAATAGGTCTACGTCTCTCAAGACGAGGTCAGACTTTGTCGTTATCAAAATGTAGTGTCCTCTACCTAGCGCAGTCTCTAAGATCTTCCTTGTGTAGCCTAGTCTATCCTCAGGCGGGGTGTAGGGGTCTGAGGAGTTCGACATAGCTATTAAAGCCCCAGGGGGCAGAGCCTCTAGGTCGTGTATAATATTTCCAATGTCCTTAGGCCGTGGGCTAAAGGCGTTGGGTATATACGAAGTGATATAGCAATATAAACACCGGTGGCCGCACCCTGTGTATGGATTTAAACTATATTTAGGGGGGCATGTACAGAGGGGGTTTTTCCAAGGGTCAAATGGCCGTATTACTCTAAGGCGCATAGATATATTTTAAATTATTTAGCCTATATATGGGTTTCAAAACAGGCGTAGGGCCACTTGACGAACAAATGCCAAATGGCCTGCCGCCTGGGTATGTAGTATTGATAGAGGGCTTCTTAGGGACGGGGAAGAGTTTTATCGCAACAACCATAGCCTCCACGGCGGCGAAAAACGGAGCGCCTGTCTTGTTTTTCTCAATAGACGCCTTAAGCGACGAGGTGTTTGAAGACTTGACTAAAAGGGGGGCGGCTGTAGGTTTAATTACTATAGTAGATGGCTTCTCAGCGCCAAACGAGAGATTTTCTAAATTAAAGCCCCCCTCTCGTCACAAGCTAGACACTCCCGACGTCTATATATTTATCAACAAATTGGCTGAATTCGCCAACGACTTTAAAAAAGGCGTAGTGGTGGTGGACTCTATAAACGAGCTCTTGATGAGGAGCCCCGGCTCTGTCTTAGACCTATTCCGAGCGTTAAAGATATTCGCCAAGTTTACAGAGTCGGTCGTTGTGGTCACCGCCCACACAGACGTAGAGGAAGTCCATGGGGTGTTGACCACTGCTGAGCATTTAGCAGACGTCATTATCCAAATAGAGGTAGACCCTAATCTAGAGGAGATGGGGCTGTACGTGAGGAGGTTGAGAGTGGCCAGAGCCCGGAGGATGAAAGTGGCGCACGACTGGATACATTTTGAAATTGTAGACGACAGAGTAGTAGAGATAGACGTCAAGACAATGTTAAAGATGTTGAATAAACAACTTAGAGAACTTGGGCTAGAGACCAAGGGGGCCTAGGGCAGTTTTCTCAGCCACACTCTAACTTTAGACTCCAGCAACGCCTCTGCGTAGTATCCATCTTTCAACGGACCTGGATTCACTAAAACCGTCTCGCCCAATATGTCTATGCCTCTGTCTTCGTGGATGTGTCCATGTATTGACAATATAGGCTGTTTCTCTTCTATATATCTCCTAACCGCCAAACTCCCCACAGACCTCACTAAGCCTACTTTGTCTAAATACCCCCTGGGGGGGTTATGAACTACTAAGATATGGGGCGTGGGGCTAAGCCCTTTGAGTAAACTCTCTAGCTCTTCTTCACTAAGTTTAAACAAGTCGTCGAAGGGCGTGGGGAGACTCCCCCCGGCCCCCCCTACTACATAGGGACCAATTCTCTCTGTCCTTCCGTGCACTGGCTTTATATTGTCTTTCATATACGTAGCCAACTCAGGCGGGTCTGTATTACCTGGGACGAAGTAGACAGGTGCAATTTTCGCCAACTCTTCCAAAGCCTCCGCCGCCGCTTGTATAGTCCTTCTATATGTGAAGTCCCCCGCGGCTATCACTGCGTCGTAGCTTCCGCCAATTGCCTTTATCTGACGCAGCCCGTCGTGTACGTCTGCTACAATTAAAAGCCGCATATCACACATTTGGGTAGTATATCTTAAATATTTCTCTCAACTCGGCTAGTTGTTGTTCTCTACCTAGCCGCCTCACTATATTCCTCGCCAACGTCCAGACGGCGTTTACGTCTCTACTGAGTTGTATATTACATTTTCGACACCGCACAATCCTCCCCCTCTTTTCCATCCGCCCCCCGCAGAGGGGACATACGTCAGAGATCATTGTTGTATGTAACTCTACGAAGTGGTCTCTTGACAACTCCACTACTTCTCTGTATATATGTTGAAACTTCTCCGCTATGGGGAGATCAACCACTAATATATTGACGCCCTTCTTTGGATAGAACACTTCTTTTACACTTGAGGCAGTTCCCTTCGCCGTCAGTTCTACATACCCCCCGATCCTAAATACTCTGTACAATAGACCTGTCTCATTTACGTCTATCGCATGTATTACTAATGGCGTCCCCTCTACTAAATCCGGCAGGCCAATCTTCTCGTCTCCTCTCACAAGCCTCACGACGACGCCCTCCCGTCTAACCATCACCTCCGCCTTCGCCAATTGGAAAAACGAGGAGTCTGTATACGTCATTCTCCAACTTTGGTATATACACAGCGGCATCTCGCCGTTGTAAAAAGCCACGTAGTTGTCTAATACCTTCACCACATCGCCAATGTTCACCACCTTGTAGTCTCCTCCAAGTATTTCTCTCGCCTTAGCCACGTCACATCTTAAAAAGTATGTAAACATAGAACCTACCTGGGGGTTCAATATAAAGTTTAAATAAAATAGTTGTGAGATTCGTCTATGTCTGAGTTTAGGACTCCAGGTGAGGGGGAGGTCTTAGGCAAGATAATAGAAATGTTGGGAGACGGCAGGTTTAAAG
>CAMLLK010000095.1 GCA_946480885.1 uncultured Thermoproteales archaeon | reverse complement strand
ACGGCGACTCGTCTACCCAGTAGGTCTACGCACACTTTCTTTTTCAATAGTCAATATACGAGCTATGTCACGTTTTATTTGTTTTATCTTACCTGGATTCTCTACAAAACCTCTACTTCTCTGCGTCTGTAGTCTAACTAACTCAGCTCTTAGTTGGTTTAGTAACTCTCTCCTCTCTTCAGGCTTCATCTCTCTCAACGCCTTAGCTTTGAGCTTTTTCTCAGACATAGGTGTTCAAATACACCTCTTTATAAATTACTCCGACTTTATAGGTGGCTTGATTTTATACTCGTCTGAGTACTGTAGTGTAGACGGCGTGATTCGCACTTCTATGCCGTAGATGCCAGGCTTCAATAAGACGTGGACTACGGCTCTCCTCACTCTATTCTTGGCGTCGTGTCCAATTTTATACAACTTGCCGTATGTATGTTTCTCAAACCTCGCTCTCTCTGTGGACAATTTACCGCTCACTACGACTTCAAACCCCTTCGCCCCCGCCTCTAGCAGTTGTCTAATTGCTACAAACATCACTCTTCTAAATCTCACTCCCTTAGCCATGGCGTTGGCGATTCTATAAGCTACAACTTTTGGAAACATCTCGGGGGCCTCGATCTTAGATATGTCTATTACGTCGATCTGTGGGTTTTCAACGCCGAGTTTTGTAGTCAATATATTACTTATCTCTTTTACAATTGCGCCCTTTCTACCGATTATTCTCGAAGGCCTTTCTGAATATATAACAATACGCGTACCCAGCGGGGTTTTTAAAATTTCAGAGTCTATATATCCGTACTTACTCAGTCTATACTCTAGAAACTCTTTAATCATCCACTTTCTCTTATTCTCCTCAAGAATTTTCTTATACACCGGGAGCCTCCTCTGGGCCATCTCCTCCCACACCCTCTCTATATTTAAATTTTCTCTTAGGAAAGATTATAACACACAGCTTTTTTATCTTCTAGTGATGTAATTCCTTTAAGACGATCGGTGAGGAATTCACCCCTTACTGATGGCAAAATTTATATACACCCTGCTTAAGGGTGATGTGGCTAGGCGTCAGAATTACTCACTAAGTGAAGAAGAAATCATTCAATTAGTGTTAGATAAGTACGGCGTAAAGATCACTCCAGACCAAATAGCCAAGGCCTACGCCGTAGAACAACGTATGTCGTGGAAGAAAAGCGTCGAAGTGGCTAGATTTATTAAAGGCATGACTTTAAAACAGGCGAAAAGCTGGCTTGAAGACGTAGTAAAGTTTAAAAAGCCTGTGCCAATTAAAACATTTACAAAAAAACAGGCGCATCACACAACTCCATGGCGCGGATGGGCAGTGGCGAAGTGGCCTGTTAAAGTGGCTAAGAGATATCTAAAACTATTAGAAAATTTAGAAAATAATGCAAAATTCAGAGGACTCGACGTAGAAAGATTAGTAATTATACACGCCGCGGCTCACAAAGGGTTGAAAATTCCAAACATTATGCCCAGGGCTTTTGGGAGGGCCACTAGATTTGACGAACAGACTGTCAACGTCGAAATTGCCGCCGTCGAGTTGCCAAAAGAAGTGGTGCCAAAACGCTACAGACTTAATTTAGTTAAGAAACAGTAGTGTCGCTTTGGCGCCTCATCAGAGGAGAACACGGAATCCTCGCCGCGTTGGCCTCTACATCTTCATATATAATCGCAGGCGGTAGAGACCCATTTACCGCCCTCCTTCTGGCTTTTTCTACATTCCTCGCAGAGGCGGGCCTCTTCGCCCACAACGACGTGGCGAATCTCCCAGAGGATAGGCTAAATAGACCCAACGCGCCGCTTGTGACTGGCTCAGTTAGCCTCCGCACGGCGAAGACAGTGGCCTATGGCTCTCTCACAAGTGGGGGCGCCGCGGCGTTGTTTCTAGGCGCGGCGCCGTTTTTAATATACCTCACTGCCGCCTCCCTGGGGGTTATGTACAACGCCAAGTTGAAAAAGAGGCCGGTGGTGGGGAACTTAACAGTGGCTTTTCTAACCTCTATGACGTATATATACGGCATGGCCGCCGCGGGGAGTTACTCCTCTGTGCTGGCGGCTCTATTTATCTCTTCACTAGTGGCAAATTTAGGCAGAGAGTGGGTAAAGACTGCAATAGACTACGAGGGAGATAGAGCAGCTGGGCTGAAGACACTGGCGGTGGCCATAGGCCCACAGAGGACGGCGGCTCTAGGGGCCGCGATGACATTAACGTCGGCGGCGCCCGGCGCGTTGTTGATCTACCTCTCTTTTGTAGAGGGTTTATATATCATCGCCACAGGCGCCGCGGCCACTGTGGCGTTGCTTATCTATTATTCTTTTATAGCTCTGAGAGGGGGGTGGGAGAGGTATAGAAACGGCACATTGGCGGCTTTTGGAATAACTTTAATTACACTAGTTATAGAGGCTCTGTGGCTATTATTCTAATAGATCTAGACGGAACTTTAGTCCACTCTGGGTCTTGGAGACCTGTATTTTTCGAAATGTGTAAAAAAGTGGGACGAGAGGCGGGGTTGGACCCCTTAGAAATTTGGAAATTTGTAAAGGCGAAAAGTCTTGAGTTGATAAGAACGCTGAATTACAGAGGTTTTGATTGGCAGTATGTTTTTCAACTAGTGGCCTCTGAGCTGGGGGTCAGAGAGGTTCCCGATGTGTTAAAAACACTAGAGGCCCACCTCTCTACATTTTCAACAAACGAGGGGGCGTATGAGATGTTAGAAAAAATAAAGAAGAGAGGCCATAGAATAGAGATTGCCACAAATGGACTCTCTACGTACCAACTCCCAGTGATTAAAGCCCTCGGCCTCGACAGATATATAGACGGCGTGAGGACTTCAGACATGTATAAATGCCCCAAGTCGTGTCCACAGTTTTTCCAAGAGGCAGATTTAATAATAGGCGACAACCCAGTCTTCGACACATATTTCCCAAAGAAATTTGGACTCTTTTCAATATTTTTCGGAGACTGGGAGAGAGAGGTGGCTAGACAAAGACAGCGCCTTGGGATAGACGCCTCGGAAACTAGGCCAGACGCCTCGATATTATCTCTAATAGAAGCGCCAGCCGCTGTAGAGAAAGTTTTGAAAAGATTTAATCTCTAGGTAGACACCATAGGCCTCTATCTCTTTGTACAAACCCCCTCTTCCTTAGCATTACGCTGTTGAGATTCTTGCCGTAGTACTTTCTCACCTCTGCAAAAGTTAAACACCCATCTGGCCTCTTCTTTGCCTCGTTTATCACAGCTTCCCACCCTCCGCCGGTCTCTACAGCCCCCACGCGTTTAAGAACATCTCTCACAGTCTTCTCGACATGGTGTACTATAGACTTGTCGACTTCCGACAAGGCCTTTGCCACAGCCTCCTCTACAATTTTTACAACTCTCTCCTCTAGAGCTGCAGCGGCTAGAGTCTCTTCTACAATTTCTCTAATTCTGAGTCTACAAGGCTGTTCTAAAAGCTTGACGATAACTTCGTCGAAAGGGGCGTCAGGCCTCGGGAGGAGTCTTCTTAGACGCTCAACTAGACTGGGGTCTCTAATTTCTATATGCATAAAGGATTTGTATGTAAAAATATATAAAAGTTACGAAAAACTACTCCTTAGATTCTTTAACCATTTTCTTAGCTAGCGTGTAGACAATCGGCGCCAGTAAAATACCTACTGCAATCGCCACACCCCAAGCCACGTTTTGCACCACCTGCGCCGCCTCTGGCAAGTTTGCAAATATTGCGCCGAGGCCAACCATTAGAAATACTGTGTATAATAGGAATTTGGCGAAAGGCGCCGCGCTGGCGAACTCTGGGTGGTCTTCAACAATATTGCGTACGATAGTGTGCCCTATGAAGATGCCGGCGCCTATTATGACAGTGCCTAAGATAAGTGGGTAGATTAATAACTCATCTACAAATAACATCAGGCGTAGTGCGATAGATATGACTAAGGCCACAAGCCCCACCAACAGTAAGTTTCTCAACATCTCTCCAATTTCGACAAACTGCTTGGGGAAGAGACCTGTCAATAACTTACCAATATAGTCTGTGAGAAGTGCGACGAGAATTAAACCAGCTGTGAGAAGGATTATGCCTCCGATGAGTCTCGGTAGATATTCAGCTATCTGAGCCACAAGCATCCCCGCCTCGCCCCCAATTCTAAGATAACTGAGAGCCACTACTATACCTAATACGACAATAAATGCGGTAATTAACATCCCGATTAAGTTAGACAAGTCTATGCCAGCGGCTCTAAAGGCCTTACCCACGTCAGTTTTATCAAAGGCTTTTTCCAACCCCGTCTTCTCTATTAGTCTATTCACCGCCTTGCCTACCACAGACCCTATAAGCCATGCAATTAGGACTATTATAATTGCAATAAGACCTTGTACACCGTATTCAACTACTTTTTGCAAAAATTCACTCCAGTTGAATTCTAACAACATAGGCCCCTTGAGAGATGTGTTTTTAAGTATTTTGCTATGAAAAAGGCGTATTAACACTGTTAACGACGTGTAGACGTCGAATTATATACGTCGTGTTAGTTCGCCCCACCTAACACGCCAATTTAAAAAACGCCGAAGAAAAACTACAACATGTAAAGACTGTTGGCTATACAAAAACCTCAAGACGTCAGTGATATGAGAAAAGTATATACACAGGTAAAGAGAGTTATTAAATTAGCATATATTATACATAGAAAAATTTCTTCAATATTTTAGATATCTACTATCTACAGTTTGTACACGTCATCCATTTCTTCTTTAGAAATAGTTTAGTCATATTGATAAGCCAATTGAAGTGCAGCGCGACATGCGCCGCCGCGAGGCCGAGGAGTATGAAGCCAGACCACTCGTGGATCGTAGCCCATGTGTCTTTCGTCAAGCCTAAAAACACGGCCTGGCCTCCTTTCTTGACGCCACTTGGTAAGAAGAGCACCAAGCCGCTGACAGCAACTGCTACGCCGGCGGGTATCATCGCCATGTCTATGATATAACACAAAGTAGCCTTTTTCATATGTAAAGACATCTCTATATATTTAAAAATATAGCTCACCTGTGGTGAATAGCTGCTATGTGTATTAGTTCTTGATCTATCCACCGCCTCGTCGACAAATTGCCACATATTACAACGCCATACGCAAAGGCTGTAGGGAGGTGAAGATCGGAAGAGCGTCGTGTAGGGAAAGAGTGTAGGTGTGGG
>CAMLLK010000094.1 GCA_946480885.1 uncultured Thermoproteales archaeon | reverse complement strand
TTTAACATAAATATACGATACCTTTATTATTTTAATATATTTATATTTCTGTGAAGTGGGTTTTTATACTGGCGTTAGCCGTCGCAGTCTTGGGCTTAGAGACTGACCACTTTGTCTTAGTCAACTCAAGCGACTCTACACTTGCAAGTTATTTAGAAGAGGCGTATAGATACTACAAAGACAAGGGGTTGAACCCGCTCCCGCCTTGTAGTGGGGCTAAGTACCCCGTATATATAGACAACGACGCCCCATACCCGGCGTATGCTGAAATAGGCGGCTCGTGTATAAACCGAATTGTAGTGAAGACGTATACAAAGAGACTTATATTCCACGAAGTTGCTCATATATTTTACGAAAGATACGATAGTGATACGAGACACTACTACTGGGCCGACGAGGCTGTGGTAGAAGCCATGGCGTCTGTCGCCACTGGAGTCTATTACTATCCATCTCTATTCTTTTATGAAAGTCTGTATAGAGTTGACCCATTTAGTCTAAAAAGAGATAGGTTGGTAGATTGGTATAAGTACAGCGCCGCTGTTGTTTGGTACTTAGAGAGAGAGCCTTGGGAGTGGGTACTGAAGACGTTTTCCTCACCGGCGGGGGCGGCTGATCTATACGTGAGGTATTTAATAAAGATAGCGACGGGGGTTGAGATGGGCGGCGTTCGCTATCAGCCACAGTATGAGCGCGTCTACGTTTTGGGCCTCAGGTGGTTTGAACTACGCCTAGAGGGCTACACAGCCTCCTATTTTGAACTCAAGTTAGAGCCTCCGGGCTTTCTCACAATTTCTATAGACAGCCCCTCTGTGGTCTCTAATGTCCTACTAAACAAAGAATTTTATATAGACAACTCTACGGTGTATCTAGCATTAGTGAATAACTCTACCGACGTGTTGAACGTCAGAGTTGAAATACGCTATAGCCAATTTCAATTAAAGATAATTGGTGGGGAGTACGACGGAGATTATATATATTTAGATCTCTATGCTGTGTATAGAGGGCTAGAGGTGTCGGGCGAAGTCAAGATAAACGGCAGCAGCGTTGAGTTTAAAAACGGAGTAGGCCGTTTTAGACTTGGGCGGGACTTGAGACGTTACTTACTCGTGGCTGAGTACGACGGCTATGTGACAAATGTATATGTAGATATTAATTTTAATCTATCGACCTCGCCTAAGTTATTATACCTCGGCGAGGGGGGGCGCGGCTTTATCAATGTGACTATACAAAACCCAAGTCCTATTTCAATAAGGTGTCTTCTAAACGGCTCGGCGGCTGGCGTGGCGTTTTCGCCAGAGAGAGTAGAGGCGCCGCCTAATTCATCTACAGCAGCTAGGCTAGAGTTTCGCGTAGTTGGAGATGTAGGAGACAACATATATGTGTATTGTGGGGGGCTTAGAGACGTTATTAAAGTAAGAAAGCCTTCGTACATCTTGACGTACGATCTTGACAATGAGAGGGGGCGGTTGGAGGTGTGGTTTGGAAATAGTCTAGTGAGTTACGAAGTTACTAGACTACCTGCGGATATTTCGATAAACTACGGCGGGTACGTCGCGGCTGTTGTAAAAATCCAAGAGCCTCAGTTTGAGATTCAGCCGAGCGCCCCTAGGCTCCGCGGCGGCGGAGTTGTATATACACTCTCTCTAAAGTCTAAGGCGCCGCCGTGGGTTTTATTCACTGGCGCCGTATCTATAGACGGCTCTGTCGTAGGTCGTTATACAGGCGGCGTTTTTAACTTCACAATTTCGCTAAAGCCCGGGGAGGCTAGAGTGTTAAAAGTCGGCGTGGGGAGGTACGTCTTTGATTATTGGATATCTGCGCCGCGTGTAGAGTCTTGGGTCGAGCCCCTCGCGGCTGTGGTAGAAAATGACAGAGTGAAGATATTAGTGTTGATTAAACACAGCGTAGAGTTAGAGGGAGAGGCTTTTATAAAATTCGAGGGGGCCTCTGCGTCTCCCATTACAGATAGACTTGTGGTATTGGAGTATAGATACAGCGATGTTATCTACGTAAACTACGAGGCATGGGGCGAGCGAAAGTCTGCCACTGTTGCTATCCCCAGGCCGCAGATAGATGTAAGCCTCGTCAGAGGGGTTGTCTCCCCAGATGTGTTTACTGGCGTGTTTAATACTACTATATCTGTCTGCAATCCTTCAGTTAGGACTAAATACAGCCTCCGGGTTGTGGACAAGACCTTGGTTCTAGACGCAGCGCCTGGCGAATGTGTGAAAAATTTCACTGTTGTAAATATAACAGTGCCATACAGACCTCACATTGAGGTGACTATAGACGCCGTTTTGTCTACAAAGTCGATTAGTCTCGAGGTGCCGCCTCCTCTGGTGAAAGTAGTTAGGTACCTCTGGGTTGTAGACAATGGAGAGGAATGGGTAAATATCACTCTATTTGTAAACGCCACTGGGTACATATATAGAATTTTCAACAGAGAGTTTAGAGGCGTGGATTACTTAGACATCTCCACAAGACCTCTAAACGGCAGCGTGGTGATAGACTACGGATTCGGCGTCGAGGTCTTACAGAGGCCTAGTCTACACATATCTATCCAACCCACTGTGGTAGAGGTAGGATACTCAAAGCCTTTGAGAGTGGTAATCTCGACGCCGTCTGTTTTGTACATACGCGACGTAGTTAAGACTCAGTGGGGGTCTGTACCTGTGGAGGTTAAAAACGGCACCACGGTACAAGTCGAAATACCCACCCCCAGAGATCCAGGTGTATATAATATTGACATACATCTAGGCCCCTACAGAGGCGTTGCAGAAGTGGTCAGATACTTAGTAAACCTCACAGCCACGGCGCCGCGCCTCGTGCCTGTGACGTATGTAGTAGACGTTGTTGTAAACGGTTCTGTTACTCCGCCTGTGGCTAACCCCTCAGCCGTCGTAGAGACAGTTGGCTGTATAAATTCCACCGGCGTCGTGCCCATTGGGTCTGTCTTTAGAGTGTCGTCGAATAGAACTTGTGAATTGACAATTAGGGCGTATACAAACTCCAGCGTAGCAGTTATAAAAGTCAAGTGGGCTTCTCTAGATATAGTTTTTGAATACCAGGCGCTGGGCTACGTCAACGGGATCCCTGTGATAGCTCCAAGATCTTTAAGAGCCAGGTCGACGCTAGGGGGCGAAGACGTCGACGGCTTTGTTAAAATCTACGGCGACTTCGACAGACTAGGCCTTGTGAACTTCACCGCCGTCGTAGAGTACATGGGGGTTGTAAACAAATCTTCTCTACTGGCAGTCGTGGCGCCTGTGGAGAACTTTAAGGCGGCGGTCAGCGCGGCGGCGGAGATGCCACATGAGTCTAACTCCTTCTTTATGTACCTAGTCGAAAAAGCGGCGCTTAGCGGCGACTGGGGGCCAGTAGATAAAATTTCACAATTGTACAAGTCCCTTCCGACTCCATTTACTCTAATAGCGAGGCGGCTTGTAGAGAGAGACTTGGCTATGGAGAGGATGCCCGACCTCAAAGCTATTGACATCTTGTTGAAACTAGAGCCGTTGATCTACGGGGTGATTATCGGAGTGGCGCTGGCCAGAAGGTTTGTCTAACGTCTAAATGTATAATAGGTCCTGGGGCCGAAGTCGTGTAGCTCTACCCCCATTGCTTTTAGTCTATCTCTGAGGGCGTCTGCCAATGCGAACTGTTTTTCTTGTCTAAGTCTACTTCTGGCCTCTACCAACGCGGCTACTGCCTCTTGGACTTCTTTAGGCACTTCTCTCCTCTCTAACACACCTAGCACGTCGGCCATCTCGACGTATTGTCTCAATATTGTGAGAGCTCTCTCTCTAGATATCTTCTCCACCTTGTGTAGAACTGTGGAGATTATATAACGCGCCGCTGTGTATAAATACTGCACCGCCTCTGGCGTAGAGAAGTCGTCTTCTAACGCGCTGTAGAAGGCGTCTCTATATTTCTCTATTCCCAAGTCCTCTACGTCTCGTTCCCCAGCGTCTCTCACCGCTTGTGTCAATTCGTCGTAGGCTGTGTACAACGTCTTCACAATGTCTTCAGCTTGTTGCAACAACTCGTAGCTAAACTCCATGGGTTTTCTGTAGTGGCTCATGGCGTAGGCTAGTCTCATAGCCTCTCCGCTGTGTCTAGAGAGGACTTCTCGTAAAGTCACTACGTTGCCCAGCGACTTTGACATCTTCTCCCCCCTCACTGTTAAATAACCTACATGTATCCAATACCTAGCGAAGTTGTCTAAGCCGAAGTAGGCCTTGGCGATAGCTATTTCATTTTCGTGATGTGGAAATATGAGGTCGGCGCCGCCGCCGTGGAAGTCGAAGGGCGCGCCTAAGTATTTAGTAGACATAACTACACATTCTAGATGCCAACCGGGCCTTCCGGGGCACCAGGGGGAGTTCCACCAAGGCTCGCCTGGAGTCCAGCTTTTCCAAAGGGCGAAGTCTAGTGGATTTCTCTTTCCAGGCTCAGGCTCTACTCTAGCCCCCGCGATAAGTTCTTCAATTTTTTGACGAGACAAAGAGCCGTAGTTGTGGACTTTAGAAACTTCGAAATATACAGAGCCGTCTGGCGCAATGTAGGCGTAGTCTTTTTTCAACAACTCAGAGATCCACTCCACCATCTCCGCCACGTGTTCTGTAACTCTTGGATAGACGTGAGCTGGCTTTATGAATAGCCTCTGCGAAACTTCAAAAAACTCAGCTATGTAGCGCTCCGGCACTTCTCTCCACCTCTTATACGCCTCTTGTTTAAACTCTTCCTTTGCCTTGTTTATAATCTTGTCGTCGATATCTGTAAAATTCACTACTAACATTACTCTATACCCTCTGGCCTCTAAATAGCGCCTAAACATGTCGAAAAATACATAGACTCTGCCGTGTCCAACGTGTACGTGGTCGTATGGAGTAATTCCACAGACGTAGCCTTTAGCCAAGCCGGGGGTGTATGTAGAGAACTCTTCTATCTGTCTAGTGGCTGTGTTATATATACGCACAGAGGATGTAAACATATAGTTTAAATACGTGTAGTTACATGGCCACGTGCCTTTTTCAGATATTGAATATAGAGTGAAGTCTATTCTCTCGGGCGTCGAAGTTACTAAAGTAAATTTCGAAGGGCCTAGTCTATGTATATATGTAAAACGGCCCTCTGAAGAAGTACTAGACTTAGTGGGAGAGGTAGCCAAGACTTTTAAAAAGAGAGTTGTAGTGAGGGCAGACCCCACTAGTAG
>CAMLLK010000093.1 GCA_946480885.1 uncultured Thermoproteales archaeon | reverse complement strand
ACTTCGGGAGCCGTGGGTTTACTAACTCCTCTATTTCTAGGAATTATACGCCCTCTAGACCTAGGGACCGAGGAGTCTATATAGACTAGCCAAAACACCCGCCCACTCTTTTTCTTCATTCTATAACCACTGCGTTAACAACACCGTCTTGGCCAGGTCTTGAGGTAACCACAGCCTTGCCCACCTCTGTTTGAATAACGGCGCCCTTGACTATAAAATTATGTCTTGCATAATCCACATTGGCCGGCGTTGATAAAATAGACAAAATCCTAGCCTTGACACACTTTTTTTCTTTAGGTATGAATACATTGGCGTATCTAACCTCTTTAATTCTTATTTTGACGTTACCTCCTCTCACTCTTTCTACATACCTCACGTCGTTTTCGCCGAGTTTTGGAATTTTTGGAGGGCCGCCGCCTAGCGCCTTTTTTTTAGTTTTTCTAACTCTTCTCTTTTTGCCTCCAGTAGGTTTTTTTAAATCTCCGCCTTTGTAAAACGCGCCGAGTTTCACAAATCTGCCTAATTAAGGGGTATATAAATTCTATCTATGTATTATGTAGATATTGGCTAAACAACTCTTATTAAACTTGGCTTAAGTTGTTTTTATGAGACGTATTGGCTATGCTCTTCACTACTCACGCCTTGGCAATCTAGTGGCTAAGCTTGAACAAGTCCCTCCCCTATATCTCAACGTCTACAATTACACAATGAAAAAAATTGGAATTCTCTACGACGTAATTGGAAATATAAACAACCCATATGGGCTTATAAAGCCAGTTATACAAGACAGTGAAATTCTCGGAAAGCCTCTGTATGTAAAAATCCAAGACATTGAGAGAAAAAAGAGAAAATGACAAGGAGGCTACTCTTCGAAGTAGAGGAGCACAGCTGCCCCGTCTGTGGGTCGGTAAACGACGTAGTAATAGATGACGAAAGAGGACAGATCACTTGTAGAGTCTGCGGTACAGTAATTAAAGAAAATATAGCAGACCTTGGACCGGAGTGGCGTAGGCCAGAGTCCTCTAGAGCCCATATAGGCCCCATAGGCACATCTATAGGTGAAATTGAGTCGGGTAATATAAAAGTGGCTGATAAACTCAAGGCAATTAGCTTGAGGAAGTTCTCAAGACCTGTATCAACACCGCTGGAGCGTGTGGAAATTGATATAAGAGAGTTCTTAGAATCGGCAAGAGAAAAACTCGGAGTGCCTAGGGTTGTAATAGATGAAACAGTGACTTTTTACAAAAAACTATACGAAGCTGGCTACAGTGCTCCAAGGCTGGAGGGCTACTCAGCTGCGCTTTATTTCACAATGAAGAAATATGGATTGGCGTCAGTTACAGCAAAGAATTTAATAGAAAAATTGGGGATTGACAGGTCTCAATTTATGTCTGCATACATGGAGTTGACGAAAAAAGCTAGTGAATTAGGGATAAAAATACCCCGAGTAGACCCCCGGATGTACATACCAAAGATTGTATCCTCCCTCGGCATTGGCGATGAGAAAACAGCAGAAGTCCAAAGAATTGCAGTAGACATCTTACGTTACATAACAGCGTCGCCACGGATAAGAAATGGCAGAAAGCCACAAGTCCTCGCCGCAGCCGCTGTGTACTACGCATGTTATATAGCAGGTGTAGAAGTCACTCAAAAAGAGCTCGCAAGAGCGGCAGACTCTACCGAAGGGCCTATTAGAGAGTTGCTAAAAGAGCTATCTAACACTCTCTACGTAGAGATTACAGTTTAAAGCCCTTTGTAAATTTTTAAAAGATTTAAAAGTTTTAAAATGTGTCTTCGCAAGAGTTCTCTGAAGAATCTGACGTATTGACTGAAGTAGAGATACAAATACTCCAAGGTATTGAGAGACTGGGCGGGAGCTACCAACAGAGAAACCTCTGGAAATATATAGGCATCGACAGCAAGACCGGCTTGCCTATACTGGCTAGACTCGAGAAGAGAGGGCTTATTGTCCGAGAGAGAGTGGGAGGAAACAAGAGGGGGGTCTATGTAATAAGGCTATCTGAGAAAGCATACCGCCTACTTAGTAAAATTAGAGAACAGACCATTGAGACGTTTACGATAGACTTTACGTCTCTAACTGAAGAAATGAGGACGCTGTTGGCCATCCCCTGTGTCTACTGTCCGTATGCTGATAGATGCGGAGTCAGTTTTATCTCTCCACATACATGTGACTTATTGGCCAAGTGGGCGTATAGCCTAAGGCCATGACTTTAATAAGGTCGTTTGTAGCGGTAGACATAGACAACGTAGAAATTGTTAGGAAGATAGAACACATCCAAAGAGAATTTCAAAAACTAGGCCTAGACGCCAAAGTTGTTGAGAAAGAAAACCTCCACATAACATTAAGATTTCTCGGCGAAGTGCCAATAGAAAAAGTTGAGCAAATAGCCAAGTCTCTCTCTACACTTAGATACAACAAATTTGAAATACAGCTGTCAGGACTCGGCGTATTTCCCGACGTGAGTAAGCCAAGAGTTTTATGGATCGGCGTAGCAAAAGGCAGAGAGGATTTGATAAAACTCGCTGAGTTAGTCCGAGGCCTCGTAGATAGACACGCAGCACATATAGAAGAGAGAGAATTCACGCCTCACCTCACCATAGCTAGAATCAAAAGCGGCCGCGGCGTAAACAAACTACAAGACTTTATAAAACAAAACACCTCGATTGAAATAGGCACCGTCACTATAGACAAAGTAAAACTCAAAAAATCTGTCCTAACCCCGAGGGGACCTATATATAGTGATATTTTCGTCCAAAATCTAATGTGAAAATAGAAGAAGTCCTCCAAGAGGCATATAGATTAACGACCCCCGATAGAGAAGAAGAAAAAGAGTTAAGAGAGACGGCTCACTTAGCTAAAAAACTAATAAGAGAAATTATTGAGAACAACAATATTGAGGCTGATGTAGATGTGTATGGATCCGCCGCGAGATCCACTTGGCTACCTGGTCAAAGAGACATCGACGTCTTTGTAGTAATTCATAATAGAGATGTTAAACTTGAAGACGTTCTAAAGATTTTAGTAAAAAATTTGAGAGAGGTGGGAGTACCTATTTCGCTAAGATATGCCCAGCATCCGTATCTAACGGCGCGTATAGGGAGATATGAAGTAGACGTAGTCCCATGTTATAAAATAGCAATGGGCGAGCGGCCTCTAACGGCAGCTGACAGGACGCCACTACATCATCAATTCCTTATTGAAAGACTTAATGAAGAAATGAAGCGTGATGTAAGAGTACTTAAATTATTTCTTAGAGGTGTAGGGATATACGGAGCAGAAATAAAGATTGAAGGTTTCTCTGGGTACTTAACAGAGCTGTTGGTAGCGTACTATGGATCATTTCTAAATGTGCTAAGAGCCGCGGCGAATTGGAGACCATTTAAAACATATATTACGTTTGGAGATGGAGCAAAGTTTAGAGCACCACTAGTGTTCATAGACCCAGTAGACCCGTCTAGAAACGCAGCCGCTGCGGTGTCTTTAACATCTATGTCTACATTTATTCTAGCCTCAAGGAGATTCTTAAAGCGTCCATCTATTTCGTATTTCACACCGTCGACAAAGTCAGCTCTGATGCTTAATACCGTAGAGGTGGTTTTTACATATCCACAAGAGCCTCCCGAGGTGGTGTGGGGGAGATTTAAGAAAAGAGGAAGATCTCTATATAAATGGCTTAGAGAGTGCGGCTTTAAAGTCTACCGCTGGGGAGTAGAGAGCGACGACGAGACATATGTGGCATTAGTATATGTTGTAGAGAGCGTCGAACTGCCGCCCTACATTCTCCATAGAGGTCCACCTGTATATGACGACGCAGTTGACGTCTTTGTGGAGAAGTACCTAGGCGAAGACGTAGTGGGGCCATTTGTACAAGGCTCTAGAGTATATATAATCAAGCGGCGTAAGTATACACACATATCAGAATGTATAGAAAAACATTTAGGCAGGAGAGACTATCGAATAGAACTAAACAAGTACCGAGGTCCGCTGGTACAGAAAAATCCCTGGATTACATAATCTCTTTAGTTAGGCCTACTAAGTTCTCAGCTACTGTGTCCAGTACACGCCTTCTCCTACTGTGTGTGGTGCCACTCATAACTTCTTATAATATATGAACGTTGTACTTATAAACTACACGTGAAGATGTATTTATGGATGTTTATAGTGTAAGAAGTTTCCAAAGCGCGTCCCAGTTTCTGGAAGAGCTTGGGAGAGAGATAAATGAACTTGAAGATTTAGTAAAGTCCATAAATACAGAGTTAGAAAGTATCAAACCCTTGTTAGAACGGTACAAGAAACTACAAGAGCTTTTGAAAAAATTCAGCTCTGGCACTACAGAAAAAAGCGCACCTATTGAAATAACAGGACTCCAACTGTATATAGATCCAAGCCCTATCACACGATATGAAATTTTAGAAGAGTCGTATAGACATATGGTAGACACGCTGTCCGTATTGAAAAAAGTAAGAGAAGTAGTTCAATCAGTCGTGAGAGAGGGGGGACTGGAGTCACTTAGGATATTTGTCCAATACAAAAACGGCATCCCAGTGAAACTCATAGTGCTCGGCTAAATAATTTTGCTCTATCTCCACTGATTATTATCGGCGCGTTTCTCGGCACTGAAAACAAACGAGCCAAGACGTCGCACTTAGCTCTAAATAACAACAAAGCGGGCTGCGTCCCCCATTCTATATAGGCTTCAAAATTAGCTATTCCTTTCGCTAGAATAAAGCCGTCTCTTATCCACCTAATTGGCGAAATATTGCCAGGCGTAGTGGCTACTTTATACCCAAGTAGGTCGTTTTTAAGCACGTCTATTTCATAAGGCTCTGATCTCACTACAAAGGTGGTTCTTATGCCGTTGTTTTCTAAAGCCTCTGCCACTACTAAATCTATCTGGGCCTCTCCGGCGTTGTCTAAAACATAATATACATCTCTTGGCAAATCAACATCTTCTTCAATCGCCGGGAGATCCCACACTGCCTCTTCCAGTTTTTTCGGCCTGTAGCCCAGTACGCTCGTGTCTACTATATTAGCCGCGGCGGCTATTCTCAAAGCAGTTTTTAAATCCCACGACATTTGCCTCAGCCTCGATCTGACTGCCTCTGCCACTTTTTTACCAATAGCTGTGAGTTTTTCTTTATAGATCGGAAGAGCGTCGTGTAGGGAAAGGGTGTTGGTGTGGGGGGGGGGGGGGGG
>CAMLLK010000092.1 GCA_946480885.1 uncultured Thermoproteales archaeon | reverse complement strand
TCTATGTGTATACGACTCTCTGTCTATGGCCACGGCCACTGGAGGTGGGTCTTCCGAAACTGGAGTATTCCAAGAGGCAGGCATTAAGTTCAAACGGTTGTTGGGGCACTTAGTGGCTAGCACCACCACGAGTCGAGGGTGTAGTAGGCGGTAGAACTTATCTCTATAAGTCACATGTCTCTGCATACTACTTCTCCACTATTAACACATAGGGGCCGCTCTCCTCAGACTCTAAAATCTTCACTTCGTTAATAGACATCAGCCGTCTCAACATGACGTAACAGACGTAGTCGTCAGTAATAATTTTAAACTTCGCACCCTGGGGGGCAGAGGCCAGAGCCGAGGCTACTGTCTTAAGTGGGTCTGGGCATTGCATTCCCGACACGTCGAGTGTCTGCATATATTATCATTCGTTATAAATTTTTAACTAGTAAACGAAGTAGTTAATATGGACGAAAAGCCTGTCTTTGAGACTAATCTCCCTTTAGACAAGGCGAAGAAAGTTGTAGAGGTGTTGAGAGAGGTGTACGACCCGGAGATCCCCATAAATGTATACGACTTGGGCTTAATTAGAAAGGTGGAGCTTCAAGACGGCGTGTTGAAAGTAGTTATGACTCTCACAGCCGTGGGCTGCCCCGTGGCCGGCTCTGTGGCTCAAGAAGTGGGATATGCAATTCAGTCGGCAATCCCCGAGGCAAAAGACGTAGAGGTAGAGGTGGACTTTGAGAAGCCGTGGGACCCCACTCAAATGACGCCGGCCGGTAGAGAGATGTTTAAAGCTATCTATGGCTACGACATAGTTGAGCAATACCAAGCGGCGCAGCAAGTCTAGACGGATAGGACGCCTGCTACAGACACAGCGGCTAAGAGCCATAGCGCATACATCTTCCAATTGATTTTTCTCCTCTGTATCCAAAGCGCCGCGGGGTGCCACCTAGCAACTTGGTATAGAATGTAGAGGTATACATTTACAAACGCCATGTACACAATCGCGTTTGACAAACCGTAGGCGTCGAGGAGGGCTATTGTCATCACGCCGTATAGAGACGCCGCTAGGAAGACGCCGGGGTATGAAAAAACCGCCGCCAGAGCAACATCTATTAGACTTTGAGCTAGACGCTCCAGATACGTCTTAGACTTCACCTCCTCAATACTTTTTTTAAAATCTTCGGGTGGGATTAGAGGTCCTTCTAACATGGCTAAAACCGCCGCCGTCGCCACTGAGAGCCAGTAGAAGATGTATACAGCGTAAAGCCACTTCATATATTTATAAGACTGAGGTTTTTAAAACTATGCTAGCAATAGAAGGCGGTAGGCCGATACGTAGTTCTCCAATAGTGGCTAGGCCGGTTATATACAGCGACGAGGTTTTAAACGCCATCGGAGAGGTGTTAAAGTCCGGCGTCTTGACTGCTCCACATGGCAAGTGGGTAAAGGCGTTGGAAAGAGAAATGGCTACATATTTAGGAGTGAAGTATGTATACGCCGTGGCTAACGGCACCGTGGCTCTACATGTGGCTTTAAAAGCCTTAGGCGTGGGGCCCGGCGATGAGGTGATAACAACGCCCTTCACCTTCGCCGCAAGCGCCACGGCGGTACTTCATGCAAACGCAGTGCCCGTATTTGCAGACATCAACAGAGAGACTTTAAACATTGACCCGTCGTCGGTGGAGGAGAAAGTGACAGATAGAACAAAAGCAGTGGTGGTTGTACATTTGGCTGGGATGCCCGCCGAGATGGACGAGATAAAGAAAGTTGCTGAGAGACATAATTTAAAAATAGTAGAAGACGTGGCGCAAGCTCTCGGCGCAGAGTATAGAGGGAGGAAGACAGGTACTATGGGGCATATCTCTACTTTTAGTTTCTACGCCACAAAACACATAACCTCGGGAGAGGGGGGTGCCGTCGCTACTGACATAGCTGCCTACGGCGAAAGGGCGAGGCTTATAAGATCACATGGAGAAGTGGCTAAATACAACTACGAGATGTTGGGGTACAACTACAGAATGGGGGAGATACAAGGAGTTCTCGCATATTACCAACTAAAACAACTACAAGAGCTCCAAAGAAAGAGAGAGGCCTACGTAAAGACGTTGTTAGAAGAACTCGCCCCCCTAGAGGGAGACCTCATCGCGGTGCCGAAGCCGAGGCCTTATATGAAACACAGCTGGCATCTAGTACAAATCTTATTAAACATAGAGAAGTTGAAAAAGCCTAGAGACTATATCGTCGATGCTCTAAGGGCTGAGGGGGTCGGCAATGTCTTCGTGGCGTACCCCACGCCTCTTTATAAAACGCCGCTTTTCCAACGCCAAGAGGGACACGGGAGGGGCTGCCCCTGGAGTTGTCCATTCTACGGCAAGAAGATTAGATACGACTCTCTGCCAAACGCCGAGTGGGCTGCCGAGAGGGTAGTTTCGTTGTTAGTAATGCCTAATCTATCTGAACAAGACGCAGTGGACACCGCCGCCGCGTTTAAAAAAGTATTACAGAACCTCAAGAGGTAGCCACCTATATATCTTTCGTATATTTTCTACACATATTTTATATATATCGTCTTTAGACAAAATCCCCGCCTCTAAAAAACGTCTTAATTTCGAGGCCAGTGTCCATGGCGGCATCACTGCGCCGGGCCGTGAATTGTCGTCGAGAAAGTCGCTCT
This sequence comes from uncultured Thermoproteales archaeon, assembly GCA_946480885.1. The sequence continues at coordinate 2,571 of CAMLLK010000092.1, read as the reverse complement.
CTACTACAAAGACAGGTCCCCACTTCAAAGCCTCTTCGAACTCGCCCCTCCGCCCCATGGGCACAGAGGGAGAGAGGCCTTTCATATAGGCGTAGCCTGCCAAGGCCCCCTCTATGTGGTGCATAACTACGCGCCTCGGCTCTATCCCCGCCTTCGACGCCAACTCAGCCACAGAGTCTACAGTCCACTGGCCGCCTCTCTCTAAGTGTAGATGTACCGCAGCGTCGACGTCTTTAGCTCTTGATAGAACGTATAGAATAACTTCGTTACATAGACTTAAGACATCTCTCCCCACCGACCAGTGGGGCCGGCCGAACTCGCCTATCCCCACCGCGCGCCCCTCTTCGACGTACTTAACAGCTAGGTCGACGGCCCATTTCATAAATTCCAAAACCTCTACGGGGCTCCAACCTGCCTCTAGGAGTTTTACACATTCGGCTGGGTGTACCCCCACTACGGCCCCCGCGGCCAGACCTGCCTTCTTTGCAATCTCGGCGTTCTGTACAGTGTGATCGTAGAGTCGCCTCACCCAATCTCTATCGCCTGGCCTCCCGCCTATCGACCAAGTCAAAAGCGAGACGAAGACAATCCCCCTGCCTCCAGCGGCCTTGAATCTCTTTACGACTTCAGCCGCCCCCAGCCCAGTGAGTTCATTTGCATGTGCGTGGTTGTCAAAGGCCATGGCGTAGAGTTAGAATATTTTTTAAAACTCGCCCGTCTATATCTGGAGTGTTTGTAGACAATTTAGTTTTTTCAAGTCTTCTTCTACATAGATTAAACTATCTACATTGTCTGAGATAGTAGAAAGAACTACTTCGTAGTCTAATACCTCGTCGTTGTTGAGATTTAAAAATCCACTTACAACTAAATACCTCAAACCTCGTCTATCCATTCGGATTAGTTTAAACAAGTCTTGAAAAGTCTTCACTGTGAATAACTCTTCTTCTCTAAAGCCGAGTCTTTTAAATATTGACAACGGCCCGATCTGTATAAATATCGACTTGTTTTTAATCTCTTGGAGAAGCCTTAAAAGTTTTTCTAAGTCTGTAGCGGCTATACAGAGTTCACCTCCTCGTACAATTTTAGCGTTGAGGTGTGGGTCGTAGACTATTTCAAAACTTGTAGTTTTTTCTTTTGTATAGACGTAAAATATGCCGTCTTCTAAAAATTCAATTAGATAACGTGGACTCGGCGGTTGGCTTCTAGATTTTTCAAGTTGTAGATAGCGGATTATATGACCTAGACTGTTTTTTCGATACCATATGTGGAATATGTGGTCGGAGATATAGTGTAGTTTAGTAGACCCCTCTTCCGAGACTAAGACCACTGGCCTTTCTTGCGATATTTGGTACAAAACGGAGTGTGCTAATTTTTCTAGATTGGGGAGAGAGTACGAAATCCCATTTATAGAGTCTATCACCAACGCCTCGTATCTGTATATATGTTCAATAATGTATTTAATTATATCTTCTCTAAAAGCCCGGGGGAAGTCTAAAAAGTTAAATTTTGTTAAATCTGCGCCTAGTCTAGCGGCGATCTTTTTTAAAAATTTTGGACTTTCTGTAGTAGAGATCCACAAGATCTTATCTGAAATTTCGCTGGCTATTTTAACCGCCAGCGTCGTCTTGCCAGCGCCTGGGGGTCCGTAGATAAGAGTCAGACCCTCACTAGATACCTTAAACATCTCCAACACATTGCGCCCTTGTAGTAAATCTTTTATCTCTTTCGGTGCTACATAGTGAGTATAACAATATCAGACCTCTCGAGCTTTCTTCACATATCGGCAGCGCCTGGCTACATCACATTTGTCTACACTACGCCGTTATTATACTTTATGGTCTATATCACAAAGCTTTTAAACAATTGATGTAGAAACGGCGTGGACGCAGTTCAATTGTTTAGGAATTTCTATTTTTCACTGGGGATTCCACTGAGAGCTATTGTAGAGTTTAAAATTAGGAGAAGGGGGGCTACGCTCGACGATATTTTTGAGAGGCCGTGGCTTTTATTTCACTACGTAGAACAAGACCTCGGGAGACACAACGCCGAGTTGTTAATTACGCTTTTTGTAGAATATGTGAAGAAATACGGCGTTAGTCCAAACATTGCAGCTGCTGCGTTGAAAAGCCCCGAGGGGTGGAAAAAATTTGTAGAGTATCTAGAGAATCTATGAAGAATCTATTTCAGGGATTTGTCTTAATATACGGCCCGCCTGGTTCTGGTAAAACTTCACTTGCTCTATACGCCGCATCTCAGATAGGACAGAGGATTTTATACATCGGCTTCTACGAAACAGAGAATAAGGTAAAGTTGAAAATTTCAAGCCTTGGATTAGACCCGTCGAGGTATATTGTATTAGACTACGTCTCTATCTCTGACACAGACATATTGTTTTCTAACGTTGTGGAGAAGTTTTATGAATATTCACCAGATGTAGTGATTTTAGATGGGATAAACGCCCTCCCCCAGAGTAGAGAGGCGGCGTCTTTACTCTATAGAGTATTTCAAACCCCTACAATTGCAATAGGGGAGGAACATTTGGGAGCATCTCACTTCGCCTATGTGGCCGAC
>CAMLLK010000091.1 GCA_946480885.1 uncultured Thermoproteales archaeon | reverse complement strand
CCTAGGTATGTAGTAGCCGCTGTTTACTACATCTATTAATAGTCTTACAAACTCCACAGAGTCTCCCTCTACTTTGGCCGTTAAAAGTCCGTCGAATCCTGTAAACCAGACTTCTTCTACTCTCCTACCTATGACGTCGCCAATGCGGTATAGTTCTTCTAAACAGAGCCTTTCTAGTCTCCAACCAGTGGCTACGACTAAGTTCCAACTCACATATTGAGACTTTTCTATTAATAAAAGTTTTTATATTCCTACTCAGTTTTGCGAATGGATACAGTGTTTTTGTTGTTGTCTATTCTCGCCGTATCTGTAGCGGCGCTGGGCTTAGTGACTTACCGCCTTATAAAATCTCTAGAGGTCTACCTCATCCCTCTTTATGCAGAGTTGATAAGAAAGAGAGAAAGAGACCACATATTAATTGAGTTTTTAACTTCTACACTAGCCGCCAAGGGGTTGATAACAACCACTGAGGCTAATTTATTAAAAAATATCTCCACGGCGGGTCCAGTCACAGTTGAGGAGTTGGATAGAGTAAATGAACTATTAGATAAAGACCCAGCCCAGTTGTCAATTGAGGAATTACTAGATTTAAAAAAAATCGCTTATAAACTACTTGGGAGATTAGATAAAAAATCCATAGCGTTAGGCATTAAGTTGTTGAAATATGCAGCACGTATAGAGGAATCAATCTCCGGCGGGTTTAGTATCATAAATAGTAGACACACAGAGAGAGTTGAAATGTCATATGACCACGACACATGTACTGTATATCTCACTGCGTATAGAAAAGACGGCATAGTGGAGAGGACACAAGGACCAGACATAGATTGTGTCGTAGAGGCCGCCGCGGTTTTGAAAGCTTTGGCGAGAAGAAAAATAGATATAAAAGACCCCAGAGCGGTAGACGCCTTGAGAAAATATGAAATATGTAAAAAAACCCTTACAGCGGGATGTAAAGCTTTGAAAGAGGCGTTAGAGCCACTTGAGAAAAAGTCTATAGATATACTTCTTGAAAAAACAGAAGACTCAATTGGGGGGTCATAATTTTTATTTCATCAAAAAATATAGACCGTGGAGATTATTAAATTGGGCAGGTCCGATATGAAAGTATCTCGAATCGGGCTGGGAGTCTGGCAGTTCTCAGGCAATGCGTGGGGGCAGATTAGTTACGAACAAGCGAAGACAATTGTACAGAAGGCGTTTGAATTAGGCGTGAATTATTTTCGACACCGCGGCAGTGTATGGAAGAGGGAGGAGTGAGGAATTTTTAGGCAGGTCAATTAAAGAGCTGAAGATTAGAGACAGTGTCTACATAGCGACAAAAGTCCATGGAGATTGGCTACGGCGAATAGATATCTTTAACGCCGTGGAAAACCAGCGGAGGAGACTAGGCGTAGATGCTATAGACTTGTATCAAATCCACTGGCCTGCGTGTTGGCACAACACCCCCATTTGTGAAACTATGAAGTTAGAAGAATTAATAAAGAGAGGACTTGTTAGATACATAGGCGTCAGTAACTTCCCAACTCCTCTGTTAGAATACGCGAGAAGTTGTCTATCTAAAGTAGACATAATAACTTCTCAAAACAGATATAACTTAATAGAGAGAGAGGCAGATAAAGAACTACTTCCATATCTTAAAAGAGAGGGCATTGTACTAATAGCTTGGAGTCCTTTGGCAAAGGGAGCCCTCTCTGGGAAATATACCATTGAAAACTTGCCTACGTTTGACGACGTTTGGAAAAACGACCCCTTGTTCACGCCTACAAATCTCTCTTTAATATCACCACTTATACAAGTACTCCGCCAACTTTCTACAAAGTATAACAAGACACCTGCTCAAATCGTATTAAATTGGTTAATTAGAGATCCGTGGATTTACCCAATCCCAGGCGCCAAAACTATAGAACAAATCATCGAGAACGTAGGCGCTGTGGGGTGGAGTCTCTCCGACGACGACTGGCGGACATTGGACAGACTGGGGTGGGATATCTCACAGAAAATTTCGTACGTTACTTGGTGATCCTCTTGTAGGGCTAGTCTTCACACCTCAGCGCCGAACCGTCCATTCATTTATAGAAAATGTATTTAAGGGTATTTCACTTTTTATTACATGTCTCAAGCTATCCGCGAATTTTTGTTAAAGAAGCTGGAGCTAGAGCGGCTATTTAAGTGGGGTGTCCGTTGGAGCCTCTGGCCGGTTCACTTAGTGACAAGTTGTTGCGGCGTAGAGGTTGCCCATACGTCGGGGCCTGGCTTCGACGCAGAGAGGTGGGGCGTCTTGCCATTTCATACAATGAGACAGTCGAATGTACTACTCGTAGAGGGGACTATTACGAGAAAAATGGCTAAGGTTTTAAAACAGGTGTATGAACAAATGCCAGAGCCGAAGTTTGTAATAGCCATGGGGGCGTGCGCCGTGAGAGGCGGGTTGTTTTGGAACTCGTACCACGTTGTACAAGTAGACACCATAGTCCCCGTAGATGTATACATCTCAGGCTGCCCTCCCACTCCAGAGGCCGTGGTGAGAGCCTTTATAATGCTACATAATAAAATAAAGGGCAAACCTGGGCCATTTATAGAGCCTGTTAAAGTGGATTTGACTCCGTATTTGCCACCGCCGCCGAGGCCGGCTCCAAAGCCAGTGGCACCACAACAAGCGGCGCCGAGTTAATATGTCGACACGGGCTCCCCCTAAATGTCCACCTCAAGCTGAACACTCCTTGTTGAACAAATTTAAAGACTTGTTGAGCTCGTATTTGTTGACTTATGGAGTCACTCCAGAGGGGCACTTATGTATAATGGTGCCTTCTGACAAAATTAGAGATGTGTCCGCCGTTGTGAAAAACTTAGGCTTTGACCACGTGCTTTCACTAAGCGCAGTGGACTACATATCGGAGAAGAAATTTGTAGTGATGTATGTATTCGCCTCCTACCTCAACCCAGAGCTTAAAAACCAACTTCTCCACGTAAGAGTAGAAATCCCACGAGACGACCCGAAAATAGCCTCTATTGCAGACATCTTCCCCTCTGCGGACTACGAAGAGAGAGAATGTCATGAAATGTTCGGCATTTGGTTTGAAGGAAATCCCCACATGGGCAAGAGATTTCTACTAGACCCAGACTGTTGTATAGATGAAAAAACTGGAAAGCCGCTTTATCCACTTCGCAAAGACTTTAAAGTACCGGACTGGGGCTTAATGGGTTAGTAGAAAAATTTAAAAAGCTACAAAGTGATAAACTACAGCGGCCGTAGCTCAGCGGGGAGAGGATGTCCCACCCACAGCGCCCGGCTGAAGACCGGGCGGTCCCGGGTGGAGTAGTTCCCGGGAATTCAAGTCCCGGCGGCCGCACCATTTCCATATTTTTATACGCTGCTTAGATCATGTGGTACAAAATAGGCGTTTCTGATAAGGCAGTTTTTTACTGGGCCACGGTAGAAGTTGTAAAAATTTCAAAAGTCGCCTTGTATCTCTCTTTTGTTTTATTTCTACTCGGCATGTCTCCGCCTCTCTTCCACCTCCATAATTTCTTTATGTCTTCTGCACTACTCGCGTTTTATCTCTCCGTAATGTATATACAAATAATTGGGTTTATCAACGCGGCGCCCAGTGTGGCGGCCTCGCGTGTATTACTTATCCTATTTATAACTGGCTTAGTCTTTTCTTTTTGGATCGGCTATGTTGCATATCTAGCATTTTCTATTCTCTATGGTTTGTTATATATAAAGGGGATTGGACGGAGTCCCGGCCTCGCGCCTAATTTATTAACTTTAGCCGGCATATTACTCCTCCCCACTGCCACAAGCCCCATAGAGGCACTGGCGACTTATCCACTGGCGTCGGTGTACTCTCTACTCTATAGAATAGACGGAGCCAGGTCTAGGAAGAAGTACGACGTCAAGACGGGGGTGTTTTTAACAGTGTTATACACGGCGTCTTATATATTGTTTAAAAACGGCGTCATTTGGGCTTTTATAATTCCCTCAGTTGCTCTTACGATAGTCACCCCCCCAAGAGTGAACGATCTCTACGGCGTGGGGTCTTTTATCTTTAGATGGGGCGTGGCGCTAGCCCCGTTAGACCACCATATTTTCTATATGAGCTTCGCAGTTATTATGTCTGTATTGTGTGTGCCCTACTTCATTCCGGCGGTTATTTATCGAAAAGTGCCAAACTATGGCTTGTGGCTATTTGGCCTAGTAACGGCTGCGTTTGTCACCCGTGTCTTCAACATACTGACGGCCTCTGGGTTGATTACTTTACTAACTCTAATATACGTTGTATATAAGTCGTATAGAGAAGAGGAGATTAAACTAGAGCCGCCTCCTACCTAGTTAATATAAGTGCAAGTAGGAACAACGCCAAGGTGGGGCTGGTGGCTTTAAACATCTTCCACATGGCGTCATCTGTTTTTTTCACCAAGGCGTATATACTAGTAACTAACGCCGCCGCCGCAGCCGCTGCCACTAACACTATCGAATAAGCCACCCCCACGAAGTATAGGTATAAAAACACTGCGTAAATAGCGCTGGCTATATTTAGAATAGAGATCAAGACTATAGAGGTCTCTTCTTTTACTAACGCGGGGAGCATGGGGACGCCGGCTTTTCTATATTCGTCTCTATACTTATACGCAAGTGACCATATGTGGGCTGGTATCCAGAGGTAGATTATAAAAGACAGTAACACAGCCTCTAGGTCTATTGTGCCGCGGCCTAGTGCGTAACCGCCTAGGAAAGTGGCATTCCCCGCGAACCCCCCTATAATTATATTAAGCCACGTCCTCCTCTTCAGTAGTATTGTGTATATGATAGAATAGAACGCCCAGCCCAGCGCCACAAACGCCGCGGAGAGTGGGGGGAGTAACGCAAAGCCCAGGCCGATGCCTATTGTAGACAGAGCTAGAGAGTACACAAGGGCAGAGCTGGGAGTGACGGAGCCGGTGGGGAGGGGTCTTTTGGCAGTGCGGGTCATTAGAGAGTCTATGTCTCGCTCCCAGTAGTGGTTAAACGCCGCGGAGCCGCCAGTGGATAAAAAAGCCACTAGTGTTAGGTAGAGTAGATGTACAAGGTCTATTGTGGGGCTTGCATACATATAGCCAGCTAAGGCGGCGAGGATGAGAAGCCATATTACTCTCGGCTTTAATAAAACTATATAGGGACTCACAATAGGCCTTATTTCGACTCTATAAAAATTTTTAATGTAAGTTGTAGTGCATAAAGTATAAAAGCGAGATAGTTACCCCATATATGATTCAAGGTGTCATAGCGGCAACTGTAATGCCTTTTACAAAAGAAGAGGTGAATTATGAGGGCTTGTCTATACTTATTAATAAATTAGTAGAAACTGGTTACCACGGAGTTTTTCCAACTTCGTCCACGGGAGAGGTGACAAAGTTGTCTATTGAAGAAAGAGTTAGAGTAATGG
>CAMLLK010000090.1 GCA_946480885.1 uncultured Thermoproteales archaeon | reverse complement strand
TTTATTATTTTTATTTTATGGTATTATCTGGCTAGTTGTTCCGTGGGGGTCTTTGGTGGGTTTGTTTTTTGGGGTTTATGTGTGGCTTTGGGTTTTGGCCTTTTTGGTGGTGGTTGGCTTTTCTAAGGTTCGTGTCGGCTTGGCTTTTTTAGCTGTTTTGCCCCTTGTGGTCTCTTCGGTGTTTCCACCCGCCTTGGTGGTTGCGCCTTTTGTGTTGATATTTGTCTTTGTGCTTATGTGGTATGTGGCGGCGAGGAGGTTTGGAATTCTCTGGGGGTTTTTGTACGTCGTCTCAGTGCATATGTTTGCCTCAGTGGCCATGGCGTTGACCGATGTGGTGACTGGCTTGGCCACTAGGGCAAATATGGTGGGGCTTGATCCCTATGAGAGGGTGGACGTGGCCATCTTCCTAACTCTATCCTCCGCCTATTTCGTGACGGCTAATGTGGTAGCCATCCGCTTGTACAAGCGGTTTGAAAAGGGCTGAGAGCCGTGGGCCGCTGGTTGCGTTGTGGATGCGCATTGTATATTTTTACAACCAACAGCTTAGGTACGTGGCCTATCTTCTATACTCGCCTATTCATATCGCTGAGGTTAGGAGCTCAGTGGCCTCCGCCGTGGGGGAGCTGAGGGAGGTCGAGGAGTGCGGACCTGGCTTTCCTTTGATTATCCACGCCACTGGGGGGACCACCGCGGCGGCTGTGGAGCTGGTGGAGAGGTGTGGAGCCCGGGGGGCTGTGTTAGTGGGCTTTGGGGAGCATAACAGTTTTGCAAGCGCCTTGCACACAAGGGCGGAGCTAGAGGCGCGGGGCCTGCCAGCGGTGGCGTTTCACTGCCCCTCTTATAGAAACTGCAGAGAGGAGCTAACCAAGGCGAGGAGAGTGGCAGATGCGGCTTCATCGTTGCTGGGGGCAAAGGCCGTGCTAATAGGGAGGGAGACGGCGCAGGCCAGAATCCTGAGGGAGAGATTCGGCTGGTTGGTTGAAGTCGTCCCCCTGGAGGAGTTTGAAAAAGTCGTTGATTCCTCGGCGCCGGACGCGGAGGCCTTGGCTGTTTTTGGCGACGAGAGAGTGGCGAAAATCGCCGCTGCCCTCTCTCAATACGCCGCGGGGGCGGATGTAGTGGCCATTCAGTGTTTCCCCTTTTTAATGAAAAGGAGGTATACCCCCTGTCTGTCAATCGCAGTCCTCAACTCCAGGGGCGCGACAGTGGCGTGCGAGGGAGATCTAGCCTCGGGGTTCCTCATGCTAATGGCGAGGGGGCTTGCTGGCAGCAGCGGGTGGATTGCCAATGTGGTTAAATACACAGGGGCAGAGGGGGTCTTTGCCCACTGCACAATCTCCCTTGACATGGCAAAGAGCTGGAGATTTACAACGCATTTCGAGTCGGGCTTCCCCTACGGGCTTGCCGCTGAGTTAAAAGAGCGGGTCTACACAGTAGTTTCTATAAGCCCGAGGCTTGACAGAGCGGCTTTGGGGAGGGTTGAAGTGATTAAAAGCGGCAATTACCTCCAAGACGCGTGCCGTACCCAGGCCTCTGTGAAGTTTAACAGGCCTGTAAGGCTTGAGGCAGAGGCCCCCGCCAACCACCACGTGTTTATCCCGGGGGACGTGGTTGAGGAGGCTGGGGCTGTGTTTAAACTCCTCTCTATTCCAGCGGTATTGTATTAAAAACTGTCCGTCTTACCGTATATGGAACTGTACGTAAATTTTGAACTCCCGCCAAGAGGCAGAGGAGGAGTTGAGGAAGTATTTCAAAATTGTCAGGGGAGGCGATTTGGGCAACGTAGAGGCGGCATTAGTGAGCAGAATTACGGCGGAGGAGTTGGCGAAAATGCCGAGGCTTAAGTTTATACAAGTCGTCACGGCCGGGCTCGACCACCTCCCTTGGGAGAGCATTCCGCCCCACGTTACCGTGGCCGGAAACGCCGGCTCAAACGCAGACGCAGTGGCCGAGTTCGCCCTCGCGCTCTTACTAGCGCCTTACAAACGGATTATTCAATACGGCGAGAAAATGAAGAGAGGGGATTACGGGCGGGATGTCGAAATACCGCTTATCCAAGGGGAGAAAGTGGCCGTATTGGGCTTGGGAGAAATCGGCACGAGAGTGGGGAAAATCCTGGCGGCCCTCGGGGCTCAGGTCAGGGGCTTTTCCAGGACGCCCAAGGAGGGGCCGTGGCGGTTTACAAACAGCCTTGAGGAGGCCCTCCGGGAGGCCAGGGCGGCTGTATGCGCCCTCCCGCTCAATAAACACACCAGGGGGTTGGTAAAATACCAACACTTGGCCTTAATGGCGGAAGACGCCGTGTTTGTCAACGTGGGCAGGGCCGAGGTGTTAGACAGAGACGGGGTGTTGAGGATTTTGAAGGAAAGGCCGCAGTTTATCTTCGCCAGCGACGTCTGGTGGGGCAGAAACGACTTCGCAAAAGACGCCGAGTTCTTCTCATTGCCCAACGTAGTGGCAACGCCGTGGGTGGCGGGAGGGTATGGTAATGAGAGAGTGTGGCGTCAGATGGTCATGGAGGCTGTGAGGAATTTAATTACGTACGCCACGGGCGGGCGGCCCCGCAATATAGCCAAGAGAGAAGATTATATATAACAATTAGGTAGAGACATGAGCAAGGAAGTTATCTACTATATGCTACACTCACAGGTAATCCGAATACTTGAAAGCCTGGGCGCCCACAAGCTGGCGCTCGAGGTGGAAAGGGCAGGCATGGGGCATGAAATATACGACTATTTAGACAGGGCCTTCTCGCTCTACTATGCAGAATACGGCGGGGTCAACTGCCGGTGGCTAAAACAGGCAATTGAAAACAACTGGGACAAAGTAGTGGGCACTGTTCTCCCGGGCCTATTACGCCAGTATTTAGCGGCACACGGGGAGAGGGGCGACGCACGGCGCTACAAGACAAGCGAAGTTAAGGGCGTCGTCGTTAAGTAACTTACTTTTTTTTGGGAAAGAGTTATATGGTAGAGTTGTTCTGAGCCTCATGGAGCCGGATGTGTCCAGCGCCATGTTGCGTAGAGTAGAGGAGTTACAACGCCTTGCCGATAGTATTGCAGAGCACCACCCCTACTGGCCAACGCTTCACTTCACGCTCCAGTTGCTCAGAACAATAGTGGAGAATTGGAACAGGGACTTCACAAAGGAGGAACACGAGGAGTTAATGTGGGTGGCGGAGAAGATTGTCGAGAGCGTGAAGAGAATTCAGCCCCGCGGAACTGAAAAGTAAAGGGCGTGATAAGAGCGTCTCCGCATATTGAAATGCTGATAAAAAAGGTAAAAACTATCTCTAAGCGCCTTGACCTGTGTTCTGTGACCGCTCTCCCCGCGGCCTACTTTCCCTCCACTTGTCAATGGCGTCTTTTAGGGCCTTAAAGCGACGTAAGGCGTCTAGCTGGTCGGCGAGGAGATACACTTGACCCCTCTTCGCCTTTCCTGTCAGCGTTCTCAACACGGCGGCCTCAACGTCGTCTTTAACCGTTGGCCATGCCATTTCGTAATAGTACGTGACAGTTGTCTCGCCCTTCTTGACTTGTTTCTTAACTCAGTGCCACTCTATCTTTAGTTGCCTCCTCCCTCCCTCTACCTCGTACTCCGCGATAATGCGCAGGCAGCAGTCCTCCCCAGCACACTGGCTTACTGGCTGGTCGCCCCTTACAAACTCGTACTTCAAGTCCACAACGCGGGCGATTAAGTTGCCCTTGTCGTCGCGCACTGCTAGTGGTAGCTCCGCCGTTCCCTCCACCTTTGCAGGCGTTAGAACCTCTATCAGCTTGTTGACAGCGTTTTGGCCGTATCTGCGCCTTAACACGTCCTCCAATTCCCTTATAAAGCGTTCTGCCTCCAAGTCGCCGCTCAGCGCCATGCGCTGAATCTCCCTAAGGCCGTCGTAAGTGATGCGAATTTCGTATTGTTCGCTACCCCTTACTGTGAAGTCCTTGCCCTCCTCCAGCCCTGCCCCCTTCAAGGCGTTTATGACGGCGTCTTTGTGCTCCGCCCTGACGCGGATTTCGCGCCTTTTGCCGTAAACGGAGTAGTGTTCTCCCTCCCTCAGCCCGCTCTGCGCCAATGCCTCAACGGCCTTGGCGTATGCCTTTTTCGTAACGCGGATTTCGTAACGTTCAGCGCCCACTATATTAACAGTGAAGTGTACGCCCTCCTTCAAACCCCTCGCCTTAAGGGTGTCCACAATAGCGTTTTTAGAGGCCTCGCTACCCGGGTGATATCGTACGTGTATTTTGTCGCTCTGGCCTCTGTAGTTAACCGTGAACTCCACACCGGCGAATTTAACGGTGTTGGGGCCGGCCTCTAGATCCCTCATTAACTGATCGTACCTATTCTCGCTGATCAGTCCCTTGTCTTTAAGCTCGTCCACAAAGCCTCTCACTGCTTTAAGCCAGTCGCCGTGGCGAATGGCAGCAATGCCGTCGGTGTAGAGCTGGACTACCCATCTCTTACCTACGCGCTTAACCTCAGCCTGGCCGCCTAAAGCCCTTAAGATAGAGGCCAGGCGCTCCGCCTTTTCGCGAGAGCCGGCGAGCTTAGCATGTAGTACTTTACCAGTCCAGTACACGTTGATAGATGCTATTTCCTCCCCGTCTAACTTGAAGCGGATTACGGTCTTCGGATGGCTTCCGCTCGTGTCCAGCGGCCCCCTCTCTACGGCGATGTTTCTGTAGACGTAGTCCTCTGCCATTGTAACAACTTCCTCTAGCTTTTTGAAAAACCTTTCGTTCCTCACGTCATATGCCCACTCAATGCCGAATTTCCTTTTAATCGCCTCGTGCGTAACAACTCTAAACGCATCGGCGAATTTTGCAATGGCATCTCTAAGCTGGTACAACAAGGGTAGCATCGGCGTTATCGCCTCCAGCAATTCGTTCAGCTTGTCGCCTCTGTAGGCAATGATCTGCGAGCCTCTGCCCCTATACACTGCGCTGGGCTTAAAGCCGAGCTCCTTCAGCGCCCAAAGCCAGAACACGGTGAAGTGGTTGTGAGTCATAATCGGCTCCTCTTCATGCTCGGGGCCGCCTACTACAAGCTGAATTTCGCCTCTATACACAACTCCGTCGTACAACACTGCGAAAATCACCGCCAGAGCCGCCTCCTCTCTAGACAGCTCTCCCCTCTTGTACGCCTCCACTGCGTACGCCAGTGGCAGGAGGACGCGGAGGTACTTGCCCAGTTTGTCTATCTCATTTATTACCTTTTCCCTCTCTTCGTCTTCTTTCTCGTTTACCTCCCTTTCTAGCTGTTTCCACCGTGCTAACAGCTCATTAACGCGGCTCCAGAACTCGCCGGCCGCCTGTTCCAAATCGGCTTTTAATTTATCGTTCATTTTAACGTCAGCTAGAGCCGTCCTCAGATCAATGCCGCTTTTCAACTGCTGGTTAAGCGCCAATAGATTTTCAAACACGGTGCGGCCTACACTCAGCACCTCGC
>CAMLLK010000089.1 GCA_946480885.1 uncultured Thermoproteales archaeon | reverse complement strand
GACCAGACGCAGTAGACCCAGCCCTAAGAAGACCAGGAAGATTCGACAGAGAGATCCACATCCCAATGCCTGACAAAAGAGCGAGGCGTGAAATTTTGTCTGTCCACACTAGAAATATGCCGTTGTGTACAAAACACGATATTGAAAACGGCGTGTGTCAAGCAGGTGACGAGGTGGATCTGGACAAAATTGCAGAAATTACACATGGCTACACAGGCGCAGACCTAGCGGCTTTGGCGAAAGAGGCGGCTATGGCGGCGTTGAGAAAAGCTATGAATAAAGGGATGATTAATATAGAGGAGGACGTCATACCACAAGACATTTTAAATAGATTGAAAGTGGGGATGTCGGACTTTATGGATGCTATAAAATACGTCCACCCCACTGTGCTTAGAGAAGTAATTATAGAAGTACCCGAGGTCCATTGGGAGGATATAGGCGGCTACGAGACAATTAAACAAGAGTTGAGAGAGATAGTAGAATGGCCTATGAAGTATAAACACTATTTTGAAGAAATAGGGGTAGAGCCGCCGAAGGGAATTTTATTATTTGGCCCGCCCGGCGTCGGTAAGACTATGTTCGCAAAGGCGGTGGCCACTGAGTCGGGGGCTAACTTCATCGCAGTGAGAGGGCCAGAGTTGTTGTCTAAATGGGTGGGGGAGTCTGAGAAGGCGATAAGAGAGGTGTTTAAAAAGGCGAGGATGGCTGCTCCCTGTGTTATTTTCTTTGACGAAATAGACTCTATAGCGCCCGCCAGGGGGTCTAGAATAGGCGATTCGGGGGTGACGGATAGAATGGTAAATCAATTATTGGCGGAGATGGACGGCGTTGGGACTTTAAAAAACGTAGTAGTTATGGCCGCTACTAATAGGCCAGATATTTTAGACCCCGCCCTGTTGAGACCTGGGAGGTTTGACAGAGTTATCTACGTACCGCCTCCAGACCTCAAGGCCAGGCTCGAGATCTTTAAGGTACATACAAAGAAGATAAAGTTGGGAGAGGACGTAAATATTGAAGAATTAGCCAAGAGGGCAGAGGGCTACACTGGCGCTGATATTGCAGCTTTGGTGAGAGAGGCAGCTATGTTGGCGTTGAGAGAGACAATAAAAGAAAAAGCCGTAAAGGCGAAGCCAGTCTCCTGGCGCCATTTTGAAGAAGCGTTTAAGAGAATACCTCCATCGTTGACGCCTGCCGACATAAAGCACTATGAAGAATTGGCGAAGAGAGTTAGACGCGCTATAGCGGGTCTTTAAAGTTTATATTGAGGTATTTTATACTACTACATGTCTATTTTTGACGAGTTTGAGAAATTTATAAAGAGGTGGCAGAAATTTATCGAAGAGTTAGATAGGCAGATTGAAGAGGAGCTCCGTGGGGCTGTGCGTGGGGTGGGGAGGCCGCGTTACTACTACTACGGCTTTGAGATAACCATGGGGCCGGACGGGAGGCCTGTGGTGAGAGAGTTTGGAAATTTAAGGAGGGGGGCCGAGAGGATTGAGGTAGTGGATGAGATAGACCCCTTGACAGACATAGTAGAGGAGGAAGACAAAGTGAAGGTAGTTGTGGACATGCCCGGCGTGGAGAAAGAAGACATTAAGATATACGTCAGTGAAGACGGTAGGACTTTAACCATCGAGGCCAAGGGCAGGGAGAGGAGGTACTACAAAGAGATTAGACTCCCGGCGCAGGTCTACCCAGACAGGGCAAAGGCGACTTATAAAAACGGCGTATTGTCCATAGAGTTGGAAAAAGTCGAGAGGAGGAAAAGGGGGTTTGAAATCAAAGTAGATTAAGAAGGCAGCTCTTTGAGTAGAGTTTCTATTTTCTGTCTAATCTCTACGACTTTTTTCTCACATTCTTCTATCTTTTTCTGGAGTTCTGTATGTGGGATAAACCACTCAACTCTGGGCTCTCCAAATATCAATTTGTCGCCTTCTACAGCTGCGTCAACTGTGATCCTCACTATGTCTAATTTGCCGACGCCCATAGATATAAGTTTTTCATATATCTTTTTGTTAAGTTCAGAAGTCGACCTCACGATCTCCTCCCGCGGCAACAGCCTACCAAATACCGCAAAGGCAGTCCTCCTAAGCTTATCTGCAAATCTGGCAGCTATTACTACGCCTGTCCTAATTTCATATCTATTGGGGGCCTTTAAGACATGGCCGCCGTAGAGCTCAATAGCCTCGTTTGCCTTTTCTACATCGCGTTGTATATTTTCTTCAAGTCTCCACGTTGTCATATTTTAATTATTACACATATTTAAAAAAATTAGTGTCGTTTCCCTATTGTGGATTTGATAATAAAAACTAGAAAAAATTTAGAAAGAATTGTTGCCACATATATCAGAGACCTTTTGGGTCAAGAAGTGACAGTGTATCCAGCCCCTCGTGGCTATCTTGGGATTGTCATTGTAGAGGGGACTAGGGACAAGTGGGGCGCAGCAGATATCATTGTGAAAAACCTGCCAGAGGCCGACCGCGTATTAGTAGTTGAGTCATTAGTAAATGCCGATTTAGAATCAATTGAAAAAGCCGCCGTAGAGGTGGCCAAGAGGTATATAAAGCCAGAGGATACCTTTGCCATTAGGACAACGAGGAGGGGGGCACACACCTTTACGTCGATTGACATAAATATAAAAGTCGGCGCCGCGGTGAGAGAGGCTACCGGCGCCGAGGTAGATCTAGAAGAGCCCTCTAAACCTCTGTATATAGAAATATTCGACGACGTAGCCGCGATCTGTCTACCTGCCACAAAGGAGTATAGAAAACTACGTAGAGACAAACCGCTGTCTCTAGACCTCTTTAGAAAGATTTCTATTGGTCAGTTCGTCTACGAAGGCAGCGACGAGGCAGTGCAGAAGATGGGGGAGAGGATAGGGAGGGCGGCGCAGACCTTTGAGATAGGTGAATTGGTTATTTTAATATACAAACCTATATCTGCTAGAGTTCTGCGTCTATTTCTAGAGGCTGTGGAGCTAGGTATTGAAAGTAGATATAATATACAAATAAAAAGCTACGGGAGGCCTGTGCGACGGGTTCCGGTCGATGTGTACGAACTATATCAATTTGTACGAGATAGAGTTGGAGAGCCTCTAATTGTTACAGACCCCAAAGGCGACTATATATCCCACATAAGGGAGAGATTAGTAGAGTCTTTTCGACACAAGAGAGTAAATATTCTAATTGGAGCCAGAGAGGGAGTCCCGTCGGGAGTTTTTCGATTCGCCACGGCAGTTGTAGACTTAGCCCCCCAAGTCACAATAGCAACTGATTTCGTAATCCCCTCGTTGGCTATTGGACTTCTCGAGGCGTTAGAGGAGTCGGGCTTATTGGCGAGGTATGAGAAAAGGCGGGGAAAAGATAAATAACATTTGAAATTTTTATAGCGATGTCGTCAGGCGAGCAACAACAGCCTCAGAAATTAAGGTGGGGGATCGCGTGGATATATTCATCTTCAAACAATACTATTATTACAATCACTGACTTAACTGGGGCAGAGACAGTGGCTAGAGTCAGCGGCGGCATGGTTGTAAGAGCTGATAAAGACAAGCCCTCTCCCTGGGCTGCTATGCAAGCAGCTTACAAGGCGGCTCAAATCGCCTTAGCAAGAGGCATAAATGCAGTTCATATAAAAGTACGAGGGCCTGGTGGCTATGGAATGAAAGTGCCGGGCCCAGGCGCCTCGGCGGCTATTAGAGCCCTGGCGAGATCTGGGCTGGTCATTGGTAGAATTGAAGACGTCACCCCTATTCCTCACGACATTATTAGACCGCCGAGCGGAAGAAAGGGGAGAAGAGTTTAATGCAGAAAAAAGACTGTATATTTGTCCAACTTGACCTCTGCCGGGGGGACTCTATAGACTATAAACGTATTTTAAAGACTGTAAGAGTTAGAGGGAGGAAATTAATATTGATAAGTCTATGCGGCTCTACTGAAGAGATTTTTCAAACTGTCCGTAGTATAGCTAGTGAAAACATGGACCTCCCCATTAGACATTTCCACGGCGTTGACATCGATGTCGTTGCGGTTCTAGAGAAGTGTACTGACTACGAGATTTTAAACCTGGATGAAAATAGTTAATTGTGATGAAAAGGCATTTGTGGATTTAGGTGTCCGACGCTGGAACAACTGATTAAAATATTGATGTTATACACATATGTTGATGAGTACGTATAGATGATTTGTGATTAAGCTGAGCTACGCTGATAAGGTTTTATACTCTATATGTGTATAGTCTCGTGTCTACGCTCAGTAGACTGCTGCCAGATGGTAGAGTGGAATGCCTCGCATGTGCCAGACGGTGTAAACTTAGAGATGGGCAGACTGGGTTTTGTGGCGTTAGGTCTGTCAGAGGCGGCGTTTTGAGACTAGACGTCTATGGATTAATCTCTGCAATCGCCGTCGACCCGATAGAGAAAAAGCCATTGACGCATTTCTACCCAGGTTCTTTAGTCTTATCGTTCTCCACTTTCGGCTGCAATTGGGCGTGTCAATACTGCCAAAATTTTGAACTAAGTCAGAGAAGAAGGGCCGAGGGTTTTGAAGTGACTCCAGATCTATTAGTAAAAATTGCTGAGAGCTACGGAGCACATGGGATAACATATACTTACAACGAGCCGACGATATTTGCTGAGTTTGCCCACGACGTTGGCGTATTGGCGCGCTCTAAGGGCTTGTTTAATACATTTGTAACTAATGGCTACATGACCCCGGAGTCTGTAGACTATCTTTCAAAATTTTTAGACGCGGCTACTGTAGACTTTAAGGGAAACGGGGACGAAAAATTTCTAAAAAAATATGTTTATATAAAAGACGCAGAGCCTATTTACGAAACTTTGGCAGAGATGAAGAAGAGGAATATATGGGTGGAGATAACAGACCTCGTAGTGCCTAAAGTAGGCGACGACTTACACCAAGCGAGAGTTTTTGTAAAACGTGTGATTGATATTCTGGGTCCTGACGTGCCGATACATTTCCTTAGATTTCACCCAGACTACAAAATGTTAGACATCCCCTCTACGCCAGTGGAGACGTTGGAGAGGCATGTAGAAGTTGCAAAAAAAGAGGGGGCTAGGTTTGTGTATATTGGAAACGTCCCAGGCCACAGATATGAACACACCTACTGCCCCGAATGTGGTAGAGTTGTAATCAAGAGGAGGGGGTTCTCTATACTGGAGATAAATCTCGTAGAGAAGGGGGGAGAGTATCGCTGTAAGTTTTGCAACGCTGCGATACCAATCAAAGGCAAGATAATGCCCACTTGGCGTGACGAATTTAGATTTGTATATGTACCGATACAAACATTTACTAAATGGGTGAGTAGAGTTTAAAATGTATAGAACAGAGAGGTAGGTGCATAGACTAAAGAGGATATTCTCAAGCGGTATAGAAGAGGTAAAAGGCTTAATTTTACAACACCTATAGCTTTCGCGTACGTCTTTAGAAATACTACAAAAAACTATCTCTAGCG
>CAMLLK010000088.1 GCA_946480885.1 uncultured Thermoproteales archaeon | reverse complement strand
TACTAGTCCTATATTTTCAAGTTTTTTTAAATAGATATATATCTTGGTATAGGGAATTTTTAAAATTTCTGATAATTCTCTCGCAGTCAAAGCCCCCTTCTCTACCAGGGTTATATATATATTTACTTCTTTACTCCCTATGCCCAGGTAGTTGAGTACAGTTTCAATACGCCTCATAGAGGAGAAGTATTTGAAAGTATTTACTCTTTTCCGTTAATGAAGTTAAAAAGTATATAAATAGACTATCAAACCGTTTTTGATGAGTAAACAAATAGCTATTAAGGATATAAGTAAGACGACTAAATTAGTCGATTTGTCAAAATTCAATTTACCAGATAGATATAAATCTACTTTAATGAATGAAAAATGGCAGAGTCTTTTAAAACACCGATATGGACTACCTGAACACACGAGAGTGGTTAAATCTACTCTCTCGCTGTGTCCTGTGTGTAACGCGCGTATACCTGCAGTGGTGTATGAAGAAGGCGGCGCCATTTGGCTTAGGAAAAAATGTGATGAACACGGCGTATTTGAGGACTTATACTGGGGCGATGCCGAGATGTATTACTACTTTTTACAGTGGGACAGGCCCGAATATATTGCGAAGGGTTTGGCAAATCCCTATACCGATTTAGAATTTTATAAAGATATGGGATCTTGTCCAGATGGATGTGGCCTTTGTCCAGTTCATAAATCAAACACCGTCTTGGCTATTGTAGACGTGACGAATAGGTGCAATATGGCGTGTCCAGTTTGTTTTGCAAACGCCGGAGCAGCTGGTTATGTCTACGAGCCGACTATAGAGCAGATTGAGTATATGTTGAGAACACTTAGAGCTCAGAAACCATGGGCTCCAAACGCAGTTCAGCTATCCGGCGGAGAGCCCACTCTGAGAGACGACTTGCCGGAAATTGTTAGAATTGCGCGTAGATTAGGCTTTACACATATCGAGGTAAATACTAATGGTATAAGACTCGCAAACGACATAGAGTACTACAAGGCTTTACTAGACGCTGGCATTTCTACTCTATATCTACAGTTTGACACAATTGACGAGAATAACGAAGGGGTGTGGAGACATAGACTCTACCACCCCAAGGCCTATAGGTTAATAAAAGAGAGAGTGTTGGAGAACGCGAGGAAACTTGGGCACCGCTCAATTGTCTTAGTTGTGACACTGGCGCGTAACTACAACGACAAAGACCTAGGTAAAATAATCGACGTGGCGATTAAAAATAGAGACGTAGTGAGATGGATAAATATCCAACCGGTGAGTTTTGCAGGTAGAGCCAGGCTGTATAGTAAAGAAGAGCTTAGAAGCTATAGAATTACTATACCTGACACAATTATTGAAATAGAGAGGCAGACTGGAGGATTGATAAGCCGTTGGGATTGGAGACCTACTAACTGGCCCGTGGCTTTGGCCAAAATGGTAGAGGTCTTGACAGACTCCCCCAGGCCTCTATTTTCCATGAACCCCATGTGCGGCGCCGCCACTTTCATATACTATGACGAAGACGAAAAGAAGATCTACCCAATTACGAAACTCGTAGATGTCGACGTCTTTGAGAAGGGTGCTTGGGATATATATTACACCGCAGCTAAAGGAGGTCTGTTTAAACACGCAGCTAAAGTAAAGGCGCTTAAGCTAGTAAAGGCTGTAAAACATAAAAAAGTGAAAGAGTTGATATACGACTTCTTGTTGAGAAAAGACTACGAATCGCTAGGCCGCTTCTTCTTTAACGTAGTTGGCATTGGGATTATGCACTTTATGGATACTATGAATTACGACATAGAGAGAGTACAGCGCTGTGATATCCACTACGCGACGCCAGACGGCCGTGTATTTCCATTCTGTACATACAATGTAGTTGGCCACAGAGAGAAAGTAGAAAGTTCCTTTAAGGTAGATTCAAAGACGTGGACAAAGATAACAGGTCTGTCGCTCACTGGGTGGAATAGGACCAAATTTGTAGAATTTAAGACCTAAGTTTTAAGAGAATTATCACAAGGCCTGCTAATAACGGGATTACCAACAAACCCGCTAGGTTTTGAATATCGTTAGTCTGTAAATCTTTTCTCTCTACATATCTGGGCGTTGGTATTGTTGTATTTTTCATAGCTACTGGTAATTCAACATAGTACTGGACCTCTACTCTTGAAACATTTACAGTTCTGTAATATTTTTCTATTACCTCTTTCTGAAGTTTTAAATTTTCAATTTCTCTTCTTAAAGTATCGCTGAAGTTTAATACAATCGACTGCAGTCCTCCCACTCTAGGTAATGTCTCTAGCTGTTGTCTACGGAAGGCCTCTAGATCGTCGGCTGATCGAAGAAGTGTAATACCTACATTTTTCAATATGTTGGAGGCGTTGGCCAATGGAGTTAATAACTTTAATACATCTTCTCCAACTATATACAGTTGTCTAGCGAGTTGGTATAAATTACTTGATGCATTTGCTAAAATAATCGGCATCTCATTTTTCAACACGGTAGCGTTTTGCCTTGTCGAAGCCGCTGTGGAGTTAAGAAGTGGGGCTATCTCACCTAGACTTTTTTGTGTCGATCGTAGTGTAGACGACGTGGCTTCAAGAGCCGAAATCGCCGCGTCTAGAGTACTTATTAAAACATCAACGGTGTTCTTTAACGTCCGTAATTGTATGACTACATTATCTATGGCTTGGTCTACAACAGCCGTTACGTTATTTGGAAGAAGTCTTGTAATATCTTTTGTTTTCTGAACCTCGTATATTGTCTTATCAATTTGTTGACTAATTTGTATTAAGTCTCTTCTTATCTGTAACAGCGCCTCTTTATTTTTCACAACAGCTCGATCTGCTTCTTGTGCCGCGTTCTTATATGACACCAACGCGGCGGATTGGGTCTCGAGTATATTAGCCGCAGTTATTAACGCCACGTATTGGTAATCCAATAGTAGAAGACTTTGGTTTATTACGCGGGCTACTGTTTCTGCCGCGTTTCCCAGAGCAAGTATTTGTCTTCTGAGGGCCTCTAAGGCGTATGCCGACATATTAACGCCGTCTGCCCCTTGTAATAATGCCGAACCTGTTAGTCTAAAGATTTGTATAAGTTGTGTTAAATTATTAATTTGTCTATATACAATATCTGTAAATTGTGTCATAGCAGCGCTGAGATTTGACGTATATAAATAGGCGGATCTAAAATTTTCAATCTGCTTTTCAATATTTCTCACTGTCTGGTTTAGTTCTAGTGCAGAGGTGATTACAATAGTGGGTAGTCTAGTCGCTCCGAAGCTCCCAAACCTCTTAATTTTTAAACTAAGTTCAAAAGTTGATGAGTCCTCTACTAAAATTGTCCAGTAATAGACCCTCATTCCAGATATCTGTGAAATTGATGTAGGAGGTGTGTCGAAGAGAACAGCTATGTTATCGTCTATGCTTATAGACACTATTACCGGCACGGCTATCTTGAGGAGTGAGGTGAATCTAAAGCTTATTCTCACTAAGCTAGACTCATCCGCATAAAGGATCTCTCTATCTAATGTGGCGTTTACAAAGTCTATAGACAAATCAATTTTTATAAAGGGCGGGTAAATGTTCTGTACTTCTTTCTCTATCGTTATAGCAGTATAAGGAGGCACGACGACGCCCGACACTTCTACAGCATGAGGCCCTTTGTTGATAATTAACTCTCTAGTCATTGTCGTAAGAATTGTGTCTCCCCACGGCTTTGTAGTATATGTCATAACTACTGTAGTACTGGCTGCTAGAAGTTGGACAATGAGAAGTGCTAACAAGAGGTACTTCATATACCTAACAACTCATCTATGTGTTTAATTTTTTCATAAGACTCAAGAGCTTTTTCAAAATCTACTTTAACCGCTCTACGAGGAGGCTCTCCACTTTCGTAAATACGGCCGCCGCGGATATACACTATCCTATTTGCTATCTGCACCACGTCTAAGTCATGGGTGGCTATGAATACTGTAGTTTTGAAAAACTTATTCACAGCAGCTATCAACCCCAGTACAATAGATACGTTGTCTATATCTATATTTGAGGTGGGCTCGTCGAGAGCTAGTACGGGCGGATTAGTTGCTAAAGCTCTTGCAACTGCCACACGTTGTTGCATACCCCCCGACATTTGATGTGGGTATAGCTTACCCATCTTCTCCAAGCCTACGAATTCTAATAAAACACGTGCCTTTGCTAAAGCAAGCTCTTTTTTAATACCAAGTGCTAGCAACGGCAGTGCTATGTTTTGTTCAGCTGTGAGATACGGGATTAGATTATAGCTTTGGAAGAGATATCCAATATTCCTCAGTCTAAATCTTTCCAGTTTTTTCTCAGACATCTTAGTCACGTCGACGCCTAAGATCCGAACCTCGCCGCTAGTGGGCCTATCTAACGTGGCAATTATATTGAGTAATGTAGTTTTCCCAGAACCCGAAGGCCCCATGATGACGACTGTCTCTCCACGGCTTATAGATAGCGTTATATGCTCTAGAGCTACGACTCTCACCGTGCCGTTGTAGATCTTTGTCACGTCGACTAACTCTACCGCCATAGTTGTAGTACCTCAAGTGGCCTTAACTTGGCCAGTCTATAAAGCGGTGCTAGAGAGCCAATTAACGCCACGGCGAGCGATATGCCCAGCCCTTGCGCTATATATGACTGTTTGAAATATATGGGGACGTTGAAATCTATCCCCATGCTGGTTAAAATATCTCTTACTATCTGCGCTCCGTAGAAGCCCACGAGGAGTCCAATTAAGCCGCCTATGAGAGCAATTATAAGAACTTCGAGTACTACTGACAGCACTATCTCTCTAGACGATATACCAATCGCCTTTAATAATCCAAATTCTCTCAATCTCTCTCTGGCGGTTATCGACATCACTGAGAAGGTAGTCAAAGCGGCGGCTGTTAGAGCCGTCCCGCTGATTATAGAAAAAACTGTATTTAAGGCGCTAAAGACTTGCGACACTGCCTTAAGCAGACTTTCTTGTGTGTATACTTGCGCCTCTCTATACGTATCTTTTAGTACGTAGTAAAACGCCACGGCGTCGGATTTATCTTTCATAGTGATGAGAATTGCATTTACAAAAGGACCGGTACCTAAGCTATCTTGTAACCAGTCTAGGGGGACTACGACAAGGTTTAGTCTAAAGGCTCCTACGAAGCCCTTTAGGAAACTACGCATCACCCCCACTACCTTAACTCTTAGCGTCTTTTCACCGCCGTATCCCAGGTAGACCTTTATTGAGAGGACCTCACCTGGTCTTACGGCCAGGGACTCCTCCACTACTGCCTCGCCTGGCGCAATTGGAAGTCTTCCCTCTCTTAAGTCAATGGCAAAGTCGTCAATTTCTCTCAGCGGCACGCCAATTATAGACACTATTGTCCCGTTATATATACCAGTCATAATGATAATACCCTCTGCGTTTTCCACTTGTGGAATCTTCCTAATCGATTCAACAAGCTGGGTGGGAATATTTATAGACTCGGAGT
>CAMLLK010000087.1 GCA_946480885.1 uncultured Thermoproteales archaeon | reverse complement strand
TATACCTTTTTCTATAGAGAGAGAGTTTACTAAAAGTAATTAAACGCCTATAACCAACATTTTAAAACTGTGTTAGATGTCCCCGTACATGGAATTTTCACTCCAAGTAGTAGACGTATCTGACGACAATCCAAATTTAATCACATTAACTGGCGACGTCGATGTGACTATAGAACTGCCTTTGAATAGACTAGGAGTATCCTTTTCAAAAGGCGACGAGATAAAACTTGTAATACAGAGAGAGAAAGATGTAGATTATTCAAAATATAAAGTATACGCTTGGGGTGTCGTCTACCACATAGAACAAGGACTTACTAGAATCTCAATAGGCGGACTACAGCTCGACATAAAAAGAGAACTTCCGCTACAAATAGGCGACAAGGTGTATATTGGAATTCTCGATAAGTATTAAAACCAACACAGCTAGTACAGACATGTCGACAACTTTAGCAGAGGCAAGTAAAAGATTCGTCGCAGAGCTTAATAACACAATTGGGAGAGAGGTACAAGTAGTGTTACAAAATGGAGAAGTTTACAAAGGCATTCTATACGCAGTCGACAACCAATTAAACATAGTATTGGCAAACGCCGTTAGTAAAACAGGCGAAAAATATACACGTATATTCATAATGTATAGATACATAGTACATATAGACAGTATAGAGAAAAGAATAGATTTAAGAGAATTTGCTAAATTCGCCGAGAAAACTTTCCCTGGCATGGTAAAATATATAGAAGAGACAAACACTGTATTGATAGGAGATAAAGTAAGGGTAAGCGAAGTGGGAGTAGAAGGCGTGGGGCCAGTAGCCGAACGAGCTAAAAGACTATTCGACGAATTTCTAAGAAGTAGAGGGGAAACGTAATTTTTTAAAACATATAAGGTTGACAAGTATTTTGCAGCGTTGGACACTTAGAAATTAATGATGCCTCCATATGTGTTTAATCCCAGAAAGCTCTAGTAGCTGCAAATTGACGCTCTGCGTCAACTACTGTAGACCATATGTCACTCCCCTCTAGAATTTTGTTTAAGATTTTTCTCGCAGTCTTTGGCCCGACGCCGTGTGCTAATTGAACTAAGACGCCTAGTTTTCCATGTTCTAACACTAAGGCCGCACTTTGTCGTAAATACTCTAAGACTTTCCGCTCTTCTGGGGCGAGTCTTTGTTTTATTTTAAATTTATTTAATACAGTCTTTGCTTTTATCAAATCTATATTTTTCAATACTGAGAGGGCCCTCACGCCACAGTTTGGACAAAAAAGGTCTTCTGGTAGACTCCCAGCTTTAGATGTCATGTGCCAGCCACAGTTTAGACAGAGAAGTGTTGCTTGTCTATTTAATATTCTTTTTCTTGCCACGTCTGCAACCATCTCTTTAGATAGGCCCCTGAAGGCGAAGTCAAGTCTCAACGCCTCTTCTAATATAGGCTTTTCTAACACAGTGGGCTTCTGAAGATTTTTCACCACTAGACGTATCTCGCCGCTTTTCAACTTCGACTGTAGCCAAAACAACGCCTCGACTTCTATTTTCTCCACAAAGATCTCGTTTAAGGCCTCTATGCCAGGCAAGTCGTCTAAATAGGCCTCTACTAGCTTCTGTGGAATATCCTCCGCCTCTTTTGACAAGATACTTACTCTCTTAGCCACATGTAGAAATCTGTATCTAAATACCTTAGAGTTCTTCACGGCGTTTCTCAAAGTCTTGTATACATACCCCTCTTCTCTATTTAAAACCTCTGCGATGTGTCTCACGGGGACGAAGTCTCTAAAAATCAACAAGACTCTATAGGCGTCTGACCTATACCCCACAGGCCCCACGTAGCCAGACAGGGCGTGTGAGAGATAGAGGCCAAGACCTTCGTTTCCCTTATGGCCGAGACAGCTGTGGACAACTGCGTATTTATTTCCAACTATGTGAATTCTCAACTCATCTGGTGCGGGGAGCAACTCTGCGGAGAGGCCCTCTAGGTCTACCTCCACCTCTGCTTCCCCCCTTAGTACTGCAGCCAAAAGCTCAGACCTCTCTTTACATACAGAACGCGCGATGTCGAACGGCACGGGGATCTGCTCGCCCACCCAGGCTGGCAAGGCGCCTTGTATGTCATAGTCTGGGTAGAGATACACTACGTCACCATCGCGGTTTATGTACGTCCAGACTCTTCCAGACAGAATGATCTTCGCCCCCGGCTCTATTGAATATACAAACTCGCGATCTAGCTCCCCTACGGCTCTGCCCGTGGTCTTGTCTAATGCTCTATAGCTCTTCTCATCTGGTATAGTAGATACGTTTTCAAAATAATACTTTATAGAGCCCTTCCTAGGCCTAAGGCCTTTTAAAATACCATGTCGCTCTGCAAATTCTACTACAAGTCGTAAGTCTTCATATGTCAACTCTCTATATGGATGAGCCCTAGTGACGACTTTCCAAACATAGTTGAGATCTATCTCTCTTCCCTCTAGCCTAGCCTCTAGGGCCATACCCACTACTTGGTGTAGTAAAATGTCTAGCGCATTTTCATGATACTCCACCTTCTCCTCTAGTCTTTTCTCTAAGGCACGTTTGGCAATCTCCTCTGCCTCTAGTAAGTCCTCTACATCCGACGTCACTATAATTCCTCTAGATATCAGCCCCACTTTATGTCCACTGCGCCCCACTCTCTGCACGAGTTTAGAGACTTGGCGCGGCGACGTGTACTGTACGACTAAGTCCACGTCGCCGATGTCTATGCCAAGTTCTAAACTCGACGTAGCCACCACGGCCTTCAAAACACCTTCTCTTAAACGCTCCTCGACGGCTACTCTATGTTCTCTTGAGAGCGAGGAGTGGTGTACCTCTACCATCTCGCCTATTAATTGCTTTAGCCTAGGCGTTAAAAACTCAGCGCCGTCTCTAGTATTAGTAAAGATAATTACTCTGCCCTTTGTCTGTCTTATATACTCAGCCACTTTTCTCAATCGTGCCATAGTTTCAGGAGTGACGTCGAATTTCTCAGCCTCTACGTAGTCATCTTCAGACGGGGCTGGAAGAACTACGTCTATTTCAAAACGCTTTTCTTCAGAGATGTCTATTACATAGACACGCCTCTCCCTACCTCCTAAGAAACTTGCCACTAGCTCCCGCGCACCTACTGTCGCAGACAGCCCCACTCGTTGAAACTCACCAGCAAGCTCCACAAGTCTCTCCAACCCCAGGGCGAGTTGTACGCCACGTTTACTACCTATTAATTCGTGCACTTCGTCTACGACAACATAGCGCACAGACCTCAGAGCCTCTCTAAGCCTTTTATGTAGTAACAAAATTTGTAGAGACTCAGGCGTGGTTATTAACACATCTGGCGGAGTCTTCGCCAGAGTCTTCCTCTCGCCCGTAGTAGTGTCGCTATGTCGCACAGCTATACGCAGCCCCACCGCCTCTCCTATTCTCCTCAGCCTTGTCAACAAGTCTCTATTGAGCGACCTCAGTGGCGTAATATATAGACATCTCACGCCGCCACCCTCCTCCTCTATCAATTTTGAAAATATGGGGAAGAGCGCCGCCTCAGTCTTGCCGTAGCCAGTAGGCGCTATTAATAAAACATGAAAGCCTTGTAAAATCGCCGGGATGGCCTCTCGCTGAGCTGGAGTGGGGTCGGCGTAGCCAAGCCTCTTCAACGCCTCGTAGAGTTTTGAGTTGAGGAGGTGAAAGACCACAGATTAGTATACGTTGTATATATACACTAATGGCTCCACTTAAACGTTTTTAAAATTTCTGGAACTCTCCGCCTAGCCTCTTCTCTAGCCTCTTCGTAGAAATTCCTCCCGGTGGAGTCTATCATTACCGTCAAGGGGCCGAAGTTCTCCACTTCTAACACCCATACGGCCTCCGCCACTCCTAAATCTAGCCAGTGTACATCTACCACTCTCTTAATAGCCTTGGCTGCCAACACGCCGGCGCCGCCTGTGAATATAGCATAGGCTGCGATGTGTTTTTTCATAGCCTCAGCCGTCTTTTTCCCCATGCCGCCTTTCCCCACCACTAGCCTTACGCCGAATTTTTCAATAACCTCTGCTTGAAAAGCCTCCATCCGCGCGCTTGTAGTGGGGCCCATGCTTAACACCTCCCACTTATTGCCTACCCTACGCACTACTGGGCCGGCGTGGTATATAACACCGCCTCTTAGATCCACAGGCGGCCCAATCTCTAACATACGTCGATGAGCTGCATCCCGTGCGCTAATTACCACCCCCGATATATATAACGTATCTCCGACGCGTAGCTTAGCCACTTCGTCTATAGAAATAGGAGTCGATAATCTATAAGTCCCCATATGTTAAAGACACAATGTAGTTAAATATTTAGACGTGTTATATTTAAGTATCTAATTCGTTAAATTTATGCTTGAAGAGATTATTCTAAAAGTGGCAAAAGAAGTTATCACTAGAGCAAGTGTCGGCCCCGCATTTGATATTTCGACGTCGTTGAGAAAAGCATATGAAGAAGAGGACAGCGAAACAGCTAAGGTACAACTAGGCGCCATTTTAGAAAATATCAAACTCTCAACTAGTGAAAAGATAGCAGTCTGTCAAGACACGGGGTTCCCAAACTTTTACATTAAACTAGGCGACAGATTTCCAGTCCGTAGTAAACTCTACGAGATTTTTACAAAGGCAGTACGTGAGGTGACGAAAGAACTCCCCCTGCGTCCAAACACAGTACACCCCCTCAAGGAGATAAACCCAGGTGATAACACAGGCATCGGGGCTCCTTGGTTCGATATAGAACTATTCGATGGAGACTATTTAGAGTTTTACTACGTGCCCAAGGGGGGTGGGACTGAGCTTCCAAGTAAGGCAATCACTCTGCCGCCCGGCGTGGCGATGAAAGAACTACCGCGTCTAGTCTTAGACGCTGTAATTGACGCCGGGCCAATGCCTTGCCCCCCCGTAGTAGTGGGCGTCGGAATAGGGCCTTCGGTGGACATCGCGGCGAAGTTGGCGAAAAAGGCAGCTGCTCTAAGGCCAGTGGGGTCTAGACACCCAGAACCAGAGATCGCCTCATTAGAGGAGGAGTTATTAAAGGCGATTAACAAACTGGGCATCGGTGCTCATGGAGTCGGCGGTAGAGTCACGGCGCTTGACGTCCATATAGAATACGTCTATAGACACCCGGCGGCTTTTTCACTAGGTATTGTATTTTCGTGTTGGGCGACAAGGAGGGCCGGCGCCAGAGTATATCCCGACGGGCGTTTCGAATTTTTATGACATGTGAAAAATCGCCGCTCCCTACGCCTGTTTTAGTAATAGTGGTAGAGAGACACGGGGCAGTTGTAGGGTGGCCATTGGTCCTGCCAGGCGAGCCTCCTATTGTTGGATTGCCTTTCCATAAGTCAAGAAAAACATTGGAGTTAATTAGACACAGTAGATTCTTCTCTATAAATTTAGTAAGAGATGTTGAGAGGGCATATGAAATCTTCGGTAGGCCTGGTGAAAATAAATTAGAGAGATGGGGAAGTTTTGAAAAATGTAAATTGTTAGAAGATCGGAAGAGCGTCGTGTAGGGAAAGAGTGTAGGTCTCGGTGGT
>CAMLLK010000086.1 GCA_946480885.1 uncultured Thermoproteales archaeon | reverse complement strand
TACGAGATAACCGTTCGTGACTGGAGTTCAGACGTGTGCTCTTCCGATCTGACAACTAACGCCGCCGCGTCTAGCCCGCCTTTCGAAACGACCCAAAGCCCCCCACTTCTTTTCAACTCTACCTCTACTCCCCTCTTTTTTAACATTTTCAACATCTCTCTCAAAGTCTCCTCCGCGGGCTCTACTTTTAGTTCAAGAGTTAAAACTTCTCCAGTTTGTTTAATTTTCACAGGCAGAGCCCCCCCGCTTTCCCTACCCACCCACCTAGCTAAGTCACCTGGTATTCTGCCACGCCACCTCCAAAGCCCTAGTTTAATCTCTCCGTCGTTGAAATATTTCTTTAACACAGAGGCCATTCTGCCGTAGAGCTCTGGGTAGTTAGCCTCAACTAACGACAACTCTGCTAACTCATTCGCTGGACAGACTACGCAGCCTAGTCTATCGAAGCCTTTCTCGTAGGCAGAGTTATAGGGCAAGTCGTAGAGAAATATATATAACCACACCTCCAGGGCAGACCAGTTATGTATTGGCGCTGCGACTATAGACCCAGCAACCCACTTACTTGGAGAAACTCTTGGAAGCTTCGCCCTCTGAAAAGACTCCACGGCTCTCTGCCCCACTATGCTGACGTAGCCGTTGGGAAATCTCGACTTTAAAACCTCTGTAGTGGGGCCAAGTTTTATAGTTTTACAACACCACCTGTAGTCTCTAGCGGGAGGGCCGAATTTCTCAATAGCTTTCCAAAATCTATCGCCTGCCGATCCTACGATAACCTCTCGCCTATATCTCTCTTTAATTTTTTCTAAATTTTTAAACGTCTCGGGCGGCTCTAGGCCGGTGTCGTTGAAATAGATTACAAAATCTACACCGCTCTTTGCAGTTAAGTCAAGGGCAACTAAACTGTCTTTACCTCCCGAGTATGAAACTACCACCGGCCTTCTGTACTTCTCCACGGTTTTTTTAATAAACTCAATCGCCTCTACTGCCTTTTTTTCTATATAGCTTTTATTTAACTCCGCTGCATCCCGTATAGTAGCAGGCCTCCCCGGCGGGAGAGGCCTCTTCGCTCTCCACGACTTCACCACGTGGAGCCTCCCCCCTCTGAACAACTTAGCCACTCCATGCAGCTCTCCACTCCTCGTCGCTATTGCCACATGTCTAAATTTTTCACTGGGCAGAACCCCCTTGATGACTTTATCTCTATGTATGTCATAGCCGACTGGAAGTTCCTCCATGTCTACCACGGCCCAGTTCCCAATTTCTTTTTCAATTAGCGTCGCCACGCCTTCATATAAAGGCCTAAATCTCCACTTTTGTTCTAACACGTCGTAGAATCTATGGCCAATTACCCGTCCTCTCACAACAACCTCGTCGGCCTGGTCTGCGTAGCCAGGTATTTTGTTGAGCAACACTACTTCGTCTAGTGGAATTAACACAGAGGCGGCCTCTTCTCCCAACTCATTAGCCACTGCCTCTCTTGTAATTTCGAGATCTTGTCTAAAGGCGGGTCTGGGGTCTACAGGCTCTGTTAGTCTAACTTCTATAAACTCGCCGCATTGACTAGATACGACTCTGGGGTCGAGCACTGGTAGATTCAACTCTTCACACCAATAGAGCACGCAATATCGCCGTTTAATACTTATAAATTTAAGGAAAAAGTTTATAAATTTGACATAAAAGCCGCTTATGCAAGTGGGGAAAGTGTACGCGTATTAGACTCCACTTTGAGAGAGGGTGAGCAAACTCCGGGCGTAGTGTTTTCAGAAGAGTGGCGTGTGAGAATCGCCAAGGCTCTCTCAGACCTCGGGGTACATATGATAGAGGTAGGCGACCCCAACGTGGCTCCCGACATTAAGAACGCAATTAAAAAAATTATAAGTATGAAAAAGAGCGGAGATATAAATTGTGAAATTGTGGTACATAGTAGAGCTGTTAAACAAGACTTAGAAATTGCCTCCTCTTTAGAGCCGGACAGAGTCGCAGTGTTTTACGGAGTCAGCGATATCCATCTAAAGTATAAACACAGAAGGTCTAGAGAAGAGGCGCTACAGATAATTGCAGATATGGTGTCTTTCGCCAAGTCACATGGCGTCGCCGTTAGGTTCACAGCTGAAGACGCCTCTAGGGCAGACCTCCACTATTTAATACAAGTGGTGAAGACCGCCCACGAGGCGGGGGCCGATAGAGTCAGTATAGCAGACACAGTGGGGGTATTTACTCCAGACAGAGCTAGAGAAGTGTTTAGAAAGATTAAAGAATCGGTCCCCCGCGTCGGCCTCGACGTACACGCCCATAACGACTTTGGATTGGCTGTGGCCAATAGCTTAGCTGCTGTGGAAGGAGGCGCCGACGTTGTACACGTCACTGTTAACGGGTTGGGCGAGAGAGCTGGCATCACGCCCCTCCAAGCTTTCGTAGCGGCGTATTACTACCACACGGGGGTAAAGTTGGTAAAGTTAGAAAAACTTCCAGAGATCACAGCTATGGTAGAGGCAGCCACGGGGATTACAGTCATGCCCAATTTCCCAATTGTCGGCGAAAACGTCTTTACACATAAAGCCGGGGTCCACCAAGCGGGCGTCTTGGCTAACCCAGAGACTTACGAGCCCATACCTCCCGAGACGGTTGGCCGTGTGAGAGATTTTACGTTGGATAAATACAGTGGGAGGAGGGCTATACAACACCGTCTTGAACGCCTCGGGATTTCTATCCCCAGCGACGTATTAGACAAAGTTGTTGAAGAAGTTAAAAAGAGCAATGTCCATAGGTTAAAAGACGACGACTTATTAGAGATATTAGAAAAAATCACAAACGTGGCGTATAGAGCTAGAGTGAATAGACACATAGAGGCCTATGTCTGGCTTAAGGTGAGTAACAACGTCTATACCACCTCAGTGGCTAGGAGAGTGGCCGTGTTGAAAAACGTAGTCTCTGTCTCAGAGGTAACTGGAGAGTATGACGTAGTGTTGAAAATTATAGCAGAGAGTACTGAAGAGTTAAACCGCGTCATTGAGAGTATTAGAGAGATAAAGGGAGTAGAATCAACTTTAACAAATATAGTACTGAAAGAGCTGCCTATCAATAAATAATAATATATTGAAAATTTAGATTATGAAACACATACTCACGCTTATGGAATATACGCCACATGAGGTAGAGTATCTGCTCTACATTGCAAGAGACTTTAAGACTAGGTTCTTGGGCGGTGAGATATATACGCCGGTTCTAAACGGCAGAGTGCTCCTCCTATATTTTGAAAAGCCAAGCACTAGGACGCGTCTATCTCTCACCTCGGCGGCTGCCCAATTGGGGATGCAAGTTGTCTACGCCACCCCTCAGGAGCTTCAACTTGGCCGAGGCGAGACTGTGGCGGATACTATGCGAGTTGTGTCGAGGTACGCAGCTGCTGTGGCGGCGCGAGTTTATAAACACGAGACATTGGAGGAGATGGCTAGACATAGTTCAATACCGGTTATAAACGCCTTGTCTGATAGACACCACCCCCTACAGGCGCTGGCTGATGCCTTGACGCTTTGGGAGAGAGCCGGCAAACTCCGGGGGCTAAAAGTAGCGTTTGTAGGCGACGTATCTAACAACGTGGCGACTAGTCTGACAGTGGTAGGGGCAAAACTCGGGTGGCATGTAAGACTTATAGGGCCTAAACAACTATGGAACTATAAAATTGTAGAAGACTTGTCTGAAGACTTAGCGAAGACAGGCGGGGAGATATACTTCACAGACTACATAAATGAAGTGGCGGATGTAGACGGCGTGTATACAGACGTCTGGGTCTCTATGGGTTTTGAAAAAGAGGCTGAGGAGAGGCGTAGACTACTCAAGCCTTACCAAGTGAACTCTAAACTTATGGAAATCGCCGGGAAGAGAGCCGTATTTCTACACTGCCTACCCGCCCACAGAGGTGAAGAAGTCACAGACGACGTAATAGACGGTCCGCAGTCTGCCGTATGGGACCAAGCCGAGAATAGAATGCACACAGCTAAAGCCGTCTTGGCTTATCTACTACGTTAAGTATTTTCTCGGGTCTGTTATCTTCCCCTCTAGAGCAGTGGCGGCTGCTGTGGCTGGGTTTGCTAAATAGACCTTTGCCTCTGGGTGCCCCACTCTCCCTTTGAAATTTCTATTACTTGTGGTCAACACCACCTCTCCGGGCCCCGCTATGCCGAAGTGTCCTCCGAGACACGGGCCGCATGTGCCGTAGGTCACGACACAGCCGGCCTTTGTCAACACTTCGACGTAGCCTAACTCAAGTGCTTTTTCAAAAACTGACCTGCTGGCTGGGATTGCGATACATCTACTCCTAGCCTTCCCCCTCTTTAAAATCCTCGCCGCCGCTTCAAAGTCGCTAAGTCTTCCATTGGTACAAGAGCCTATGAATACTTGGTCTACCTCGACCCCCTCCACCTCCGTGACGGACTTTATATTGTCTACGCTATGTGGAGCCGCCACCAAAGGCTCTAATTTGTTCAACTCTACTGTATATCTATCTTCATAGCTTCCAGACTCTATAGAGGGGGGCTTGTAGACCACTCCACGAGTCTCCTCGAGATATGTAACAGTCACCTCGTCTGGTATAAACATAAACGCGTCGGCCCCCATCTCAGTAGACATATTCGCCACAGATGCTCTGTCGTCCATAGTGAAAGACTTGGGAGACTCTACAAAAGCCTCTACGGAGTACCCGTTGAAGCCCTCTGCTCCGAATTCTCCCAATAAGTGTAGAGCCACGTCTTTCCCCATGACGCCTTTGTTAAAATAGCCTTGAATATATACAGCAAAGGGCGTAGGCACCACTACCCAAGTCCTCCCAAGCCTTAAGGCAGCGGCTATATCAGTGGCGCCCATGCCATGTGCAAATGCCCCCACCGCACCTGCTGTATTTGTATGAGAATCTGCAGCGAAAATAATCTGCTCCGGCAAGGCGTATTTCTCAAGAATGATTTGGTGTAGAATGCCGCCGCCGACGTCGTAGAAATTACTTAAGCCAAGTTTTCTCACATGTCTCCTTATGTATACCATAATCTCCGCAGCTCTTTGATTAGGCGGAGGCGAGAGGTGGTCAAAAGCAACTACTACTCTCTCTTTGTCAAAGACTTTTACATCTCCCATCTTTTCTAAAACCTCGAGGACGTGGTATCCAGTCAAGTCATGGAAGCCTACGTAGTCAGGTACAACTTCTACTACGTCTCCGGGAGATGGATATCTCCCTATTTTTTTGTAGAATATATACTCTGTCCAAGTTGGCATAGAGAAAAAACGTATTCTATATAAATAGTTTATTTAGTCAAGGCCAATTGAATCGCCGCCGCGGCGTCCACCAGCCCGTATCCACTAAATACGTCAAATCCTAGCGGGCCTATGTCTCTGGCAGTGGAGGTGATGACTTCATTCGACGGGCGTAAGTAGTCTCAAGCCGCTTGCAGCTCGCCTGTATCATAGCCACCACTCCAGAGACGTGAGGCGCCGCCATAGAGGTGCCAGACATATAAACATACCTACCACCTGGGTATGTAGAGATCGGAAGAGCACACGTCTGAACTCCAGTCACGAACGGTTATCTCGTA
>CAMLLK010000085.1 GCA_946480885.1 uncultured Thermoproteales archaeon | reverse complement strand
GTAGCCCCTCCCAGACTCCACTACGTCAACACCTGAGTAGTAGGCCCCCACCGCCTTTGAGGCCTTCACTGCGATTTCTTCCAACTCGCCGTCTATCTTCACAGGCTCTGCCCTGCCGCCTCTCGCCGTATTTGTACGCCAGTCGGCGGGGCTTATGCGGTATATAGCCGCCACCGCTCTGTCTCCCACAACTGTGACTCTTATATCTCGGCCAGGCTTCTCTACGTACTCTTGAACTAAGTATAGATGCATATCGCTCTCCATAGCCATCCTCTGAATTAACAAAGTCTCTAACTCCTCCACAGACTTTGTCAAACTTACAAAACGGCCCCACGAGCCGTCAGTGGGCTTGACAATGACGGGGTAGTTTAACCTCTCCGCGGCGGCTTTGGCGGCGGCGAGTCCAAAGGCTAGGTAGGTCTTGGGGGTGGGGACCCCCGCCTCTCTAAGTTTTAGATACGTTAGATATTTGTCGTGGGAAATTACTAAAGAGGCCGCGGCGTTTATAGACATGCCGCCCCCCAGCTCGTAGGTGTAGGCCACTGGGATTACTCTCGACCTAGCGGCGACTCTCACCACGCCCACACCCCCAAGCTCCTCCGGCGCCGCTACGTACTCTACATTTTTTAGATTGATCTCCAAGCCTACTCTCTTCAAGGCGGCGATGAGTAATTTCTCGTCTTGTCTAGCCACGTCGTAGACAAAATCTATTTCCCCATAGCCCGTGGGAAGACACGTGTATATAAACTTAATATCTAAATACTCCCGAGAGGTTTTATAAACCGCTGCGATAGATATTGTATGAGACGTATTTTAATAATTCTAAGCGCCGTGGCGATTCTCCTAGGCTCCCTCTTGTTGATCTCCACCTTGTCTAGCCCCTCGCTTGATTTAGCCATACTGGCGAGAGATCTAGGCCTCTCAATCGCCGCCGTGGCCCTCGGCCTGACGGCTCCGTTGCTACTCCACAAATTCTCTGGAAATAATTAAATACCCCCAAAAAAGCCCACTTATGGCATCTTTAGTATTAATATACGCCCTCGGGGTCAGTGCAATTATCCTCGGCGTTGTGTATCTAATCAACACCATCTCAGCCCCTCCACTAGACACGTTAGCTTATGTAAGAGACGTAGTGACTTCTATACTGGCCATAGCCCTCGGCGCCGTGGCCCCAGTCATGATTAAAAAGTTTAGATCTCAGTGATATTCTACACGTAATATATAAAAAAAGAAGTGTTTATCTCTTTTGTGAAGTTTAAAGACTTTATAGCCGAGCTTGACCCCCCAGTTGTTTACTATATTAAATACGCGTTGAGGAGGAGAGGCATCGACTTAGACAAAGACGAGTTGGCATTAGACGCGTTGGCCGAGGCGGTGGGTCCACACGTGGCGGAGGTGTTGTACACACTATACATCGAGGCGTCGAGAGGAAAGAAGAAGTTGACGCTTCTGGCCACTTGAGGCCCATACCCCCAGAGGCCTTCGCCCCCCTCACGGCAGTCTACAAGAGGGGGAGGTTTAGAGAAGAGGTGAATATCCAACTCACCTCGGGCGGGGAACACGTCTGTGTGGTAAAGATATTCTACGGGAGGCCTCCCCACTACAGCCCCTGGGCGGAGGTTTTTAACATAGCTCAGTGGTTTATAGACAGCCCACTAGAGGAGTGGCTCTATTGTCTACTATGGCGCTACATGGACCCAGGCGACGTGCTATACGTCGAGTATGTAGACGACTTCGCCACCTACACAGCGTTGAGGAGGGGGGTTGCTCCCCGCGACACTAGACTAGGTAAGAAATTGACTAAATGCGGCTTCGACGTAGTGAAAGACTGGTACTTCCCAGAGGGGGGCCTCGAGGGGGGTATGAAACTACAGGCAGTTAAGAGAGGCGTCTGTCAAGCGTCTACACCGTCGGCAGAATTCTAAAGTCTTTAAATTCTCCTCTGTACTCCTCCCACTGTACATTTACTTCTTCTACTCTCGCGCCTGGGGGCCCCACTCTGGCCCATTCAATTACTTTTAAGACAGAGCCGCGGGGGCCTTCTAACACCGCCTCCACAGTCGCCCCGTCCGACCTATTCCTCACCCAGCCAAACACCCCGTTTCTAGTAGCTACTTCTTTCATAGACTGTCGGAAGAACACCCCCTGGACTTTCCCTCTTATATATACATGCGCCCTTACGTAGTCCATATCTTTAAAAGAAAATACCAACTTTATATCTATGTTCCACTTAATAGACTACGCCATGTTGAAGCCCTACCTATCTCTAGAAGAAGTGGCGAGGGGGGCCGAGGCGGCTGAGAGAGCCGGGGCCGCCGCCTTTTGTGTAAACCCTGTCTACGCCCGGGCGGTTAGACAAATTCTAGAAAAGACTAGGCTTTGTGTAGTAGTGGACTTCCCCTTCGGCTGCTCCACCACCGCCCACAGAGCCGCCGCTGTGTCCCGCATGGCGGAGTACGTAGATGAATTCGACGTAGTGGCCCCCCTGGCTTTTGTAAAGTCTAAAATGTGGAGTGAGGCGAGGCGTGATTTAATAAGCGTAGTGGGGGCCGCCGGGGGGAGAGTTGTCAAAGTTATAGTAGAGGAGCCCTATTTGACTAGAGAGGAGAGGCTTAGGCTGTACGAACTGGCGGCGGAGTCCGGGGCCCACTTTATAAAAAGCTCCACTGGCTTCCTAGACGAGAGATATGTGGAATCTCTCGGCAACCGCCCCCACGCCACAGTAGAGAGAGCTGTGGAGATCGCCAGTTTTATAAAAGAGAGGGGGTATAGACTGGGGGTGAAGATGGCCGGGGGGATTAGGACGTGGGAACAAGTCAAGGCTATTGTAGAGGCGGTGGGGTTTGGAGAAGACCCCGCCCGGGTTAGAATTGGCACTTCTACACTCCTACCGCCTCCCCCCAACTCTCCTCAACACAGCTAGTAGTATAGCCAGAATTATAGCTATCCACGTCAAGACGCCGAGGCTTTGTATATCATAGACCTCCCCTCTGCCCACGTCGGCGGTGGAGACCCCCACCTGGCCCACCTCGCCCCCTGCCTCTCTATACCACTGCAGTATCAACGTCCTCATTCTATGGGCTAGGTCTGGGTTGTGTATTAACAACCCCACTTCTCTATTCCTCTGGATTGAGTAGTAGCCGATATTTATCGACCCGACGTAGACATAGTCGCCGACGACGATAATCTTCGCCACGAGAGAGTCGTCAAATACTGTCTTGATGTCTGCGTTTGTCCTAGCCACCACGGCGTAGTACTCGGGGTACCTCAAAATATATGGCACGAGGCCCGAGTCCACATATATCTGCTCCATGGCTATATACAACGTGCCGGGCTGTGACAAAATCCACTCTAGCCCAGCCTGTGAGTTAATCGGCGAGATCAAAACCCCGGGGAAGTTGTAACGTGGGTACCTCCCGTGGAAGTCGTTAAGCACAACAGTGGCCAGCTGCCTAGCCAATGTGCTATTGTTAATCACTAACATCACCCCCTTGTTTCTCAAAAAGCCAGACCTGGTGGGGTTTATATTGCCAATTATCACCGTCCGGTTGTCTATGACGTAGAGTTTAGAATGTACATTGGGGAAGTCTCTATTCCACACAACTTTCACACCATTTTCCTCTAGATACTTGGCTATGTCTCTAGCCTGCTGTGGCACGCCGCCGAAGACGCGGGAGGACAACACAACGTACACATCTACCCCCCGCCTAGCCGCCGCCACCAAGGCGTCCGCCAGCGGCTTGTATGTAAAGACGTAGACCTCCATATATATCGCCTCCCTCGCAGAGTTTACATAGTCTATAATCTTTGTAGTGTTTATAGGCGAGACTAAGACTGCGTCTACTTCTAGTCTAATTGGCGTAGCCGCAGCTAGAGATAGAGTTAGTACGAGTATTAACAAGAGGAGCATGTAGCCACTTAGTCAACTTTTTATAACTTTTCTCAACCTATACCAAAATCTGTCTATATAGACGTCGAAGTCTAGCCCAGCCGCGGCCTCTAAAGCCTCTCTCATCTTAGCGGCTAGCTCATACTCACTATGTGGATTTGTAACCCCCGCCGACTGCGGCGTCCAGTCGTACACTAACACCACCCGCCGGGCCACTCTCAACATTTCTCCAAGCGCCCTCTCCACATGCCGGACGTGGTGTAGCAAAGCCACAGACACCACAGAGTCACACTCCCCGTCAGAGAAGGGCAAGTCCTCCACGTCGCCGTGGACAATTTTCAAAAGGCCAGTCTCTACAAACTCCCGGAGCTCTGCCCCGAGGGACTGGACGACGCCGGGGTCTATGTCCACTGCATACACCACATACCCCCTCGACAAGAGAAATCTCGTAGTCCTCCCAAACCCAGCCCCCACGTCTAATACACACCTCCCCAAGTCGTAGCCACCCAAGTCTTTAAAAATCTCGTCGATCACAGCCTCTCTAAGACGTAGTTGGCCACATCCACCCCGCTGAGGCCCCTCACCACAGCCATAAACCCACCCACGTGTCTAAAAACTACGTCTCCCCCCTCCAGGCGGCGTAGGTCCACTCTATCTCTAAACACATCTGGACGCCACACGGTGTACCCCCCAGGAGTCCTCAAATCTCTCACCACCACCACCCCAGGCCCAGACACCGCCTCGAGGTCAAGTAATGCATTCCACACAGCAGAAGGCGACACGTAGTCCTCCACAACCACAGCCCACACCTCGCCACGCCTCAAACTGACGTATCTACCAGAGGCGACGGCGTCAACCGCCTTTTTAACCTCGGCGAAGTGGAGCCGCAGCCCCTCTACAACATACCTCTCTAACTCCGGCACAGCCAACACGGCGTAGCCGCCGAAGTCTATGCCAAAGCCCGTCTCCACCGCATCTCGGCTGTACACCACCTCGACGTCATCCACAGCCCTAAGCATAAGCCCCAGCAGCCAGAAACTACGGGGGAATTTCTCAACGTAATTCTTCACGTCTAGTCTCTCAACTACTCTAAAAGCCTCTCTATAGTCCCCCAAGTCGTATACAGACTTACTCTCAAACGCCTCGGCGAGAAGCTCAAGAAATTTTACATCTCTCACCGCCCCCCTCTCTTTAGAAAATACGGCAGTGACGCCACGAAGTAGAGAGTGGCCATAGGGGCCGCTCAGGCGCCTCACAGAAGGGCCAAATCTGTCGAAGAGGTCAACATAGTGGATATGTGTCAAAACGGCAGGCGCAGGCCTCGCATCTACAGCACACATCACCTGCACCACCGACGACGGCTCGTCGACGGGGTCCAAAACGCCGTGGTGGTCAAGCACTACAAAACGGCCCCCCACCCCCCACGAGTCCCCCACGTCAAACAAAATCACACTCGACAAATCTAAAATTTCAACAACACTATTAACCCTATACACAGCCTCCGCCCCACGTCTATACAACAACGCAGCCGCAATAGTATCATCAGGATGGGCAACCCCACCATGAGTCACCGCAACAAACCCACCCGACGACAAAACCTCCCTAGCCCTAACAACATCAAACACCCAAGACATAACCCACCACCCACACCCATTTATAAACACTCAAACAATATATAAACCGGCGAAAAACTATATACTCTATATATTTTT
>CAMLLK010000084.1 GCA_946480885.1 uncultured Thermoproteales archaeon | reverse complement strand
CCAGGCCTTGGAATAATATATATTCGTACAACATGTCGAGGCATACGGCGTTGTCTATATCTGTGATAAATATCCCCCCCTTTTTAATACAGAAGAGACTTTTCTAAAGGCGGTCGGGACGTCTTCTATATGGTTATACACACTGCCTAGCGCTGTCACCGCGTCGAATTTCTCCACTGCGCTGGGGAGAAACGCCGCGTCTGATACTAATTTATCTTCACACTTACACAATCTATTTGATATGTCTAGAGACACAACTCTCGCCCCCCTCTTCTTCATATATAGACTCCAAAAGCCAGTGCCGGCGCCGACGTCTAAAACCCACATCCCATCTTTGATATATTTATCGACGGCTTCCCTTAGTTTTTGGT
The DNA here is from genome assembly GCA_946480885.1 of uncultured Thermoproteales archaeon. The sequence goes on along the minus strand of CAMLLK010000084.1, from coordinate 5,344 downwards.
ATAGTAGTCGGTAGTACTTCACTTTGAGGTATTCGTCGACGTAACGCGGCGCTATTGAGTCGTAGTAGTTAACGATTTTTAACACATCACCTCGGCTCGATTCTAAAATTGACAGAGAGTTTTTTCCTTAGTTTTTCTAATTTTGTAACGCCTCTTGACAAGACTACGCCTAGGTATTCCTCGGGTATTTTCACTACTACGACGCCGTCTCTCTCTTCTAATTTAATCTCATTGGGGGGCACGTATCTCTTCAGAGCTGAGACAACCATGGCGTAGATTTTTCGACTCGGCGTTCTCTCCTCTGTCTTTTTCACAGACACTACAAATGTCTCTTCGCCGAAAACATATATTTCATATTCTACCTCGTCTGTCAAGAAGTCTTTTACTAAAATCACTGGGCGTGCTAAGTCTTCCTCTCTCATGCCTGCGGGTACTTTTACTACCATAGACAAGGCATATATCTTCTTCACCTCGCCGTCTCTCATAAAAATAACTGTGTCAATAATAGACGGTATCATTCCCAACTCTACTCTTCTAATAAAGCGCTGAATTGCATCTATGGGAGAGGTAGCGTGTACTACACCCACCATCCCGACGCCGGCTAGTCTCAAATCTACATATAGTTGAAAATCTGCAGTATCTCTCATCTCATCGAAAATCGTATAGTCGGGCCTTGAGAGGAGGAGTAAGTCGTGGACTTCTTCAGAAGTGGCTAAGTTCTTCGATATTTGTGTAATCGCAGGCGGCAGCACCATATCTCTTGGAGACTCTAGAGTCTTTACCACTTTACCTCTAGCTAAGTAGAACTCGGCCAGGGCTTGCGCGAAAGTAGTCTTCCCAGCCCCCGGCGCCCCCGCGATTAATATACCCTCTGCGCTTTTTTCTAGCCGTTCTAAAACCCGTTGGTCTAGGCCGTAGTCTTCAATTTTTTTTCGAACCACCGGCCTCGTGGCGGTTATTTCTAACCTCTCAGAGACTGGGGGGAACACCACCACTATTCTATACTCTTTGTGTTGTATTATTAGGGAGTGGGGCCTCCTTATTTCAATCTTCGTCCTCGGACCTAGGCGGGACGCCTCCGCCACGAGCTCTCTTACAATAGCCTCTAGTTGTTTTCTATCTAACGGCTCTGTGGACAGTTGAATAAATTTCCAACTCCCAGGCCGGCCTGCTTTCCCAAAGGGCGGGAGGTCTTCTTTCAAGTGAATAGACATAACGTCGCGGCTGAAGAACCTCTCAATTGTCAACACCTCTCTAGGCCTCCCAAGATATAGAGTCTCAATTCCTTGTACTAACGCCACGTCTTTCGCCAACTCGTCGCTTGTGACGTAGGTACAAGAGTTTTCTTTCGCAAACTTTCTTATATACACGTCGAACTCCTCGGGGGCCAGTTTTCTACTGGCCGAGACTACTTCTATTTTTAAAAAGTCGGAGATGCCGAGTTTCTCTACTATTTGGTATATATCTTTTACTTCTTCAATGCCCACAAGCCCTATCCCATCGCCTTGTTTAGCCAAAGCGGCGAAGTGTTCAATTAATTCCGACAATAGGAATAAAGTCCCTCTTATCTTCCCCCCCACTATCGCCTCTTTTAATGTCCCATCTAGTATCACAGAGCTATCAGCAATAAACTTATCCACCAAGCCCCATATCTTATAAGTATTAAAACTTATATTATCTAAGACATGGAGTATTTAATCACCACAGTGCCCGGCCTCGAGGATTTCGTCGTAGAAGAACTTTTTGAAAAATTCAACGGCGTCAAGGCGAGGGGTGTGTACATGACTGGGAGAGTCGTGGCGTCTCTAGACGCCTCGCCGCATGAGCTCTTCAAACTCAAGACAGTAGAGAGATTTGGCGTTTTTCTCGGAGACGGCACCGCCGATAACTTAAGAGATGTTGTACAACTCGCAGTCGGCTACTTACCAAAGGCCTTGAGATATCTGACTAAAAACACAACAGTGGGCGTGAGGACAGAGAGAGTGGGAGTGCACAGCTTCACTTCTAAAGACGTAGAGAGAGAAGTTGGGAGGTGGTTAAAAGCAAGGGGGTTCGTTATAAGTCTCGTAGATCCCGACGTCGAGATCAATGTTGACGTAGTGGATAGATACGTCTCTGTGTGGGTTACCGTCGCTAAGAAAAGTCTTAAGGACAGAGCTTGGCGCGTCTATGAACACTACGCGAGTCTAAACCCCATAATTGCAAATGCCATGGTTCGACTAGCTAGAGTAAAGCCCGGCGAGACTGTATGCGATTTGACATGTGGAGGCGGCACTATTGTGGCAGAGGCTGCAGCTCTGCAGCCAGCGGCTAGATACCTCTGTATTGACATATCGCTTAGACATGTGAAGGGAGCTTTACAAAATGTCGGCTGGTCTCCACAAGTGGATATCTTGTGGTTTGACTCTACAAAATTATATAGAATCCTCAGACCGACTTGCGACAAATATATATTCAACCCGCCCTATGGCTTTAGAATGCCGGAGAAAATTGATAAACTCTACTCACTATTGGGCAAGTCTATGAAACATATGGCTAAAAACTGTGCCATTTATGTCGTAATTACGCCGAGGCATAAGACATTTCTAAAATACGTAGAGGGGGAGGTTTTGTTAAAAAGAGTTGTATACCAAGGCGGTCTCTACAGCCACATCATAATGGGTAGAATTTGTAGATAGCAAGGAAGAGAAACGTCGTAAGTGGCACAATTACGTTGTCGTCGATAGGCGGGTACTCAAATCTTTCAACTACGCTGGCCAATACGCCTGCAAGAGCCCCAATGAGACCTAGATAAGCCCAGCCTATTGGGATGCAGACTGCCGCCATGGCCAAGTTGCCGATCCAATGTTTTGTCCTCCTACCAAATACGAAATTTCTCACCACTCCAGTTGCCGAGTCGCCTACAGCCATGAACAACGCAGCTAATACGCCCGGTCTCCAATCTCCCAACACTCCCCAGCTCAAGGCAACTACTACTCCCCACATTACAGCGAAAGACACCTCGTAGGCGTTATCTGGCGTCTGAAACCACCACATAAGACGTCCAGCCCTCCGTGGGATGTAGAGAATAACAGCCAATAATATTGCCGCGGCCGTGGGCACTACCCAGTTAGAGAAGTGAGGAACTGCCACAGCGGCCACGCCCCCGCCTAGTACGTGGATAATTTTTCTATTGAAGTAGACAGCTCTGTTGTGGCCGAAGCGTGAAAGCGGTTAGTCAAGGCTACAGTTACGAATAAAATCCAAGAGGCGAGTAAAAAAGCAAGTTCTAAGTCTTTATACAAACTCCACTCCATCTGTTTTTGTTAAGACAGCTCGGTATAGAAAATCCATTTGTCTCAACGCCGCGGCGTAGTCGAATTCATTTAACGCAGCAATTGCATCTATAGGCACTACTACGTCGTACAGTCTCAACCTTGCGCTCGCCACTGTATGTAATACACATATATTAGCCACTGTCCCCACGACCACTAAGTGTTGAATCCCATACATTCTCAACACGTGGTCCATAGGAGTTCCGAAAAAAGCGTCGTATCTCATCTTCTCTATCACAACGTCGCCTTTAGTCGGTTTTAACTCCTCTACAATCTCCCACCCCCACGTCCCTTTCACCACGTGCGGACCCCATATGGGAAACTCTACCGCGTCGTCTTCAAAATGTGTATCTTGTGTATATACCACTTTGACTCCTTTAGACCTCGCCTTGTTTATAAGAGCGGCTATACGTGGTATTATCTCTCTAGCCGAGGGGGAGTACAATCTTCCGTTGGGGTGGGCGAAGTCGTTTTGCATATCTACAACAACCACGGCGCTCTTCGACGAGGGGAGAGAGACTTTGTCTACTATAGCCACCTTGGGGACGTTTACAACTTGTGGAATCATAAGACAATATGTATATTACTTAAAATTTTATTACTTCAACATTAAAATATGAAAGAAGTAGTCTATACTGAAAACGCTCCGAGGCCGATTGGGCCGTATTCACAAGCGGTGAAGACAGGCGGCTTTTTATTCGTCTCTGGGCAGATACCAATAGACCCAAAAACTGGCGAAGTGGTAAAGGGCGGTATTAAAGAACAGACTCGGCAAGTGATAGAGAACATCAAAGCCGTACTTGAGGCAGCTGGCTACACTCTTGACGATGTAGTAATGGCCTTTGTCTATTTAACAGACCTAAACCATTTCCAAGGCTACAACGAGGTATATTCTGAATATTTTAGAGAGAGGCCGCCTGCTAGAGTGACTATACAAGCGGCTAGGCTGCCGAAAGATGTATTGATAGAAATTGCAGTAATTGCGGCTAGGGGGTGACTGTGTCAACGCCTCCTCTCAAGGCAGTGTGGACTTCTAAAAGAAAGACTCCCGACGGCTACTACGTAATCGCTTTGGGTCTATACGCAAAAGAAGTCTTAGAGTTAGAAAACGTGGAGAGATTGGGCAGTTTTTACATATATCGCTCAAAGTCGTGGCGAGAGGTAGAGAAAATTGTAAAAAAGGCGAAGACGCTGGGACTAGAGGTGAGAGAGTAGTTTTCTAAATACAGAATCCCATCCCCTCTCTATAATTTTTAAATAAGCGTCGTCTAATTCCTCGCTTTCTACTACATACGAGACGTAGTCCACAACCCACCGCGCCAGCTCTAATTTATACCTATGCGTTAATCTACTCCATATCTCCCAAGCCGTCTCCACGGGGTTTGGCGGATATACTCCACACACTACGCCATCTTCCTCCAACAAGGCTCCAAAGGCTAAGGCAGGCCTCGGCAGAGGCCTCCTCCTCACAGTTTTAAACAAGGCGTCCCACTTAGACAATTCTATCTTACCGTAGGCCCTAGCTTTTATGACCAACGCCGCCAAGTCCACAGCGGCCCATGTCTTTTTGCGTAAATTTTCAAAAGATTCATAACACCTCCACCTCTCTCTATACATATGGTACAGCGCCACTAGAGGCTCTAGATATTTCTCAAAAGGCCCCATGTCTATAAACTCTCCTCTACACAGCTCCACGGGTAGAGGCAGCCACACTGTCCGCGCCTTGATAGACTCTAGAAAATCTACACATGATTCGACGCCAGACTTTGTAAATGAAGTCAAGGCGATAAACACGGCCTCTCTACACATCTGTATTTACTACAGATGGGGCTAGTGGACGGGGCAACTACTATGACTTCCCATGGTAGATTCTCTACAGACTCCAACACTTCTAAATATACATAGACTACGTCGACTTCTTCAAAGATATAGGGCAGAATTTCAAAATTCTCGAGGTGTATCTGCAAGCCTCCGTCTACTATGTCGGGATCTATTTCTTTATATTTATCAATATGAATAGCACCGCAATT
>CAMLLK010000083.1 GCA_946480885.1 uncultured Thermoproteales archaeon | reverse complement strand
GGCGGCTAGTATTAAGTGGCCTAATACGTCGCCGGGCCACCCCCCCGGCGAGTATCCTGGCAGCGCCCACCCGCCGAGGAATAAGAGAGTGGCTAAAAATGAGTATGAAAAAGTGGCGTAGTAAGTCCCACCTGCAAAGGAAAGCACTAGAAAGACGCCCCCATAGTCGCTATAGGGGCCGGTGGCTACGTCTCCCTCGTAGTCTGCTATTTCAAAGGGAAACCTCGCCGTAGCCATGGCAGTGGCTATTATAAAGACTAAAAACGCCAGGGGGTTTAACAAAGCGCCGGTTAGATAAGTCTGTTTTTCTACAATTTCAAGTGGGTTGAGCGTTCCGTATAGGATCAACATGGCGAGAAATGCCAAGATGAGGGGGATTTCATACGCCGCCACTAACAAAGCCTCACGAGCTGCGCCGATGTAGGCAAATTTATTATTCACCGCCCACCCTATTACCACCACTGCGATAGAAACAAGTAGTAGAATCACTAGAGAGAAAACTACGCCATATTGTAGAAGCGACGGGTCTTTAATCAACCTAAGCTCAGGCGTGAGGGGGAGGAGGAGAGAGGCGCCGAATGCGAGCGTTACAAATATGGCGGGCCCCCATGTAAACAATAATTTATGTGCCCCCCGTGGCACTATGGGCTCACTAATGAGAAACTTAAAGGCGTCGGCGAGGAGTTGTAAATACCCCCCCAGCCGCGGGGATACGTGGTACGGGCCTACTCTCATTTGTACTCTCGCCGCGGCCTTTCTTTCAAACCATACTACTGTAATTAATACGAGACTTGAGGCTGCGAACATGATAATAAAAAACCATAGACGAGGTGACATAAGAAGAGACCAAAAATCCATACCTCAATGTTCGATTATCTTTATAAAAATTGTCTCCTAGCGGTCTTGCTCCGGCGGGAAGTAGCCAAATGATCCATATATCGCTGGGAGGTCCATAAGTCTGGCACCAACAAACGCCTTTAACATAGCTCTTAGGTTTTGCCAAGAGGGAGTAGTTATTCTGACGCGATAAGGCCTCTCCGTCCCGTCCCCCATGACGTGGAAGAAATAACGGCCCCGGCCCCCCTCTGTAATGCCTATACCCTCCCCCTGTGGTAACATTGTAGTGAATAAGGCACTTAGCTTTATCAACTCACCTGCTCTCTCTCTCTGCTTAGGCGGGATTTTATGTAGAAGTGCCTCGCCTATCAGCGGCCCGCTTCTCGGCGCGCGGTCTAGGGCTTGTCTAATGATTCTAATGCTCTGTTGTATCTCGCAGATTCTTACCATGGCCCGAGCCAGCGAGTCTCCGCCGTCTTCAACGCATACATCCCACTCAAACTGGTCATATATGCCGTATTTATAAACCCTTCTGGCATCCCACTCTATCCCCGACCCCCTCGCGCCGGGGCCTGTGGCTAATAACTTCGCCGCCTCTTCTTTACTTAAGTACCCCACGTCTTTAAGTCTATAATACCCCACTGGGTTTTTAATTACAATTTTTACAAACTCGTCGACTTTCTTTTCTAAATAGTCTAAAAACCCCCTTGTCTGTTCATAAAAAGCATCTGGCGGCGCCGTACGGACACCGCCAGGTATCGCCCAAGAGGGCGTAGTTCTAGAGCCAGACACCATAGCCCAGAGATGGACTAACAACTCTCTTAGGCCGAAGCCCCACATAAAGCCGGTTGAGGAGCCTATCATAATGGCGTGTAGGCCTAGGTCGTAGAGATGTGTAGATATACGGCTGAGCTCTGCCATTATGACTCTGAGATATTCAGCTCTTTGCGACACGTCGTATTTTGCAAGTCTTTCAATTGCCATGGCGTAGGCCCAAGTCACGTTTATGGCGTCTGGGAGAGAGAGTCTTTCAAAGAGGGGGATGTTATGAATCCAGTGGCGAGTCTCACCTAATTTCTCCATTGTCCTATGGACGTAGCCGGGGTCTGGGACTACGTTTACGACAATGTCCCCCTCGAGTTCAATAATAAATCTAGTGTGGCCAGATGTTGGATGTTGAGGCCCCCAAAAAATGTCGAGAATTTTTCTGCTATCTCCCACTCTCTCCTCTCTCAACACTATGCCGTAACTATCCATTTCCATACACTATAAAGAATTTTATATAATTTATATCGTTGAGAACACGTGTGGGAGTGGCTTTTTGTCTCTATAGTGTTTTTTTACGAAGTTCTCCACCTATTCGCCGAGGTTTTTTTAAAGCCGCGGCCTGGCGCCGCTTGTAGAGCTGTAGTGATTGTGCCCACTAGGAGGCCGAGAGATCTTTCAAAATTCGCCGGGGCAGTGGACTACGTAGTGGTGGACGACAACGTAGACGCGGCCCATGCAGAGAGAGTAGGTCTCCGCTGGATTTTTAATAAATACGTGGGGAAGTCAGGTGCTTTAGCCACTGCGTTGGAGGAGCTAGACGCAGATGTATATGTCTTTCTCGACGACGACGCTGAGCCGGGACAGTGGCTTGAGGAATTGAAAAAATGCCGTGGGTCCTACGCCACTGCTTATCGCTGGGTTAGAGATAAACTTCAAAACGCGTTTTCATTAGGCGGCTTCGACTGGATGGTGTGGAAGAAGACGAGATTTATCTACGGCGGGGCGGTGGCTGTGCCTAAGTCTGAGAGACAGACCGCTATAGACGTTTTGAAAAGATGTGCAGTGGACGACATGGCTCTCTCACGTGTGGCTAAGCGTATTGAAGTCCTGCCTTTATTTGTACCTATGGAACCAGCGCCGAGGACTTGGGAGTTTTTTACAAGACAAGCAGTTGCTGCTAAGTTGGGCAATGCGACACTGTGGCTGGCAGAGTCTATATATTACGCCGTCTGGGTCGCCGCAGCTATTGTCTTCCCCCCTCTCTTTGTAATACAGTTGATTAGGACCGGGCTTAGATCAAAGAGAGCGCTGGGAAGAGTTGACTGGGGCCAGGTGGCCATTGCGCCAATCGAGAGATTTCTCGACGTGTTTGTATTTATAATTTCGTCTTTCCAAAAGTGTTTTCACTGGCGCGGGCGCACTATATGCGGCGGCTGTGGGTAGTATATTTAAATAATAATAACGCTGAGGTTTTATGATCGTTCGTAGTAAAAAAGCGGAGCGGGGAGTAGAGACGTTGTTGAGACACCTCGGCGAGGATTTGTCTAGGCCGGGGGTGGTGAATACCCCCCGGCGGTTTGTAAAGGCTATGGAGGAGTTGACTAGGGGGCTGAGGGAGCCCCCGCCCGATGTGGTCTTCTTCCCTCTTGAATACGGGGCTGAGGTGGGGCCTGTGGTTATTGAAAACATCGGCGCTGTGTCTATATGTGAGCACCACCTGTTGCCCATCTTGTTGAGGGTCTCAGTTGCGTATATACCGGGCGAGGGGGTGCCGGGGTTGAGTAAGGTGATTAAACTAGTCAAGTGGGCCGCCGCTAGGCCTATAATGCAGGAAAGGTTTACAGAGTGGCTGGCTGACTTACTTATGGAAAAGCTGAGAGCCCGCGCTGTGTATGTAAAAGTGTGCGGCGTACACATGTGCTCATTCATACGCGGGGTAAGAGACGAACACCACAACATGGTCACCTCGGCAAAGAGGGGGGACATTGACGTATCTATAGACTGTAAAAGGCCTCTATCTTGCCGATGAAGATTGTGGTAACCGGCGCCAGCGGAGGAATCGGCGGCGCCCTTGTTAAATTAGCTAAAACACGCGGCGACTTTGTAATTGGCGTATCTAGATCTAAATCAGAGGCAGACGTCCACTACCAATGCGACGTGTTAGACCTCAACTGTCTAAAAAAAGTGGCAGAAGACTTCCACGACGTCGACGGCGTGGCGTTAATACACGGCCATGGCGGCGCAGAGACGTGGAAAAAGAAAGTGGCCGAGTTAGACGAGAGAGATTTTCTCGAGGTCTATAGAGTAGACGTAGTCGGCGGATTTAATGTAGTGAAGACATTACTTCCGTCGTTGAAACGAGACGGCTCTATAGTCTTCGTCTCCTCTACCCCCGCCTTGGTGGGCGACACCTGGGGAATTCCCTATGCCGCCGCGAAGGGGGCTTTAATCGCCTTGGCGAAGAGTCTAGCTAAACTCCTCGCACCTGTCAGAGTAAACGTCGTGGCGTTTGGCCCAATTGAGACTAGGTGGACTGGGTGGATGACACCTACAGAACTTGAGGAATTCCGTAGACGTACAGTTTTGTATAGACTAGGGCAGCCTTTGGAGGCCGCAGAGGCTATATACTGGCTTCTTTCCGACAAGTCTAGCTACGTGACTGGCCACGTCTTAGTCGTCGACGGCGGAGAGTCTCTGTAATAGCCAAGGCCGAGACTACAGAAATTATCGTAGCCACTACGGCGACGAAGGCATATGTCGCAGACGACGTCCCCCCGCCCTCTTCTTCACCCACTGTTAATCGAATTATTTCGCCAGGTCTCAGCTCCACTATATAAGTCCTATTTCTCCCACCCGCCTCTATGACTACTTGATAGAGACCCGGTGGGAGTTCTATCCTCCTTGGCGATTTGTCTACTACTGTATAGTTGCCCACTACGTAGATTTTTGAAACTGGGGCTCTGTAGTTGAGCACTAGGTATGCGTTTTCTACATTAATGATAATCTTCTCTGTGGCGCGTCGAGGCGTTATTGAGATATTTTTCTTTACAAAACCTGCGTCTATATATACGTCGTAGCTATAGCCCACAACAGCCCAAAACTCGGCCACCCCCCTATAGGTATTGTTGGCGACTCTTAAGGTCCAGTCGTTTCTAACTACTCCAAAGGAGTCTTCTAGGCTTATAACTACTCTCGAGCTATTTATGTCTATAGTTTTGTTACACACCGCCACTGGGTTAAACGACACAATATACCTACTGCCGTTTGGCAATACTGCATTGGTCGACGCTAATCCAATATACTCAACACCCTTTATTAAATAAAACCACCCACTTGAGCTGTCGGCTACAGATCCATTTGTAACTATAGATACACGCGCCACGGGCTCTGTATAAGTATATCTACACGCGGCGACGAGGCCCAGCTTAGTTAAGTCCACCTCGAGACTCCAGAGCTGTGTCTTAATTGTCGTATTGAATATATACCGTCCAATTTTTTGAATATAAATCTCTACTGGATAATTAATACCTATGTATAAAGGTTTCTCAATTTTATTATTAAAGAATTTAAACTTTATATCACTGTATGTATTATTTATTGTCTTGACAAATTTAAGTATTAATTCACCACTCGCTGAGAGGGGGACTATTTCTAATTGGTCTATTTTATATAACACAACTGTGGTAAAGTTATCAACTGTGGAACTTCTCCAAACTAATAGACCCTCTATGTATATCTCCACAGGCGCGTCTAGAACAACAGCTTCTCCAGTGGCGTTTGTATATACGCACATAGTTGGAGTACACACAGCGGCGCCTTGAATGGGAAAGCCTAGGTTATCAACTACTTTGATCACAGAGGCTAGTAGCGACATAGTGAGTAACATAGTTAGAAATATCCACCTCACGGCGTGGGTTATTTAGCGGTAAATAAATCTAGCGTAAGAACTTTTATATTACAGACACTATTCTTTACCTGCTAATAATCTTGCCCGTGTCTCTCTTAACTAAAAAAATAAAGAAACTAAATGCTATAATTTTAAAACGATACATTTAAATATCTCAAAGTTAAACGATTAATATGACCGAAGAAGTTAAACTTACAGATAGGCAGTATCAACTACTCAACC
>CAMLLK010000082.1 GCA_946480885.1 uncultured Thermoproteales archaeon | reverse complement strand
GGGTCGCCGGAGTCCCAAGCGCCGTGGGCTATTTCGCCGAAGAGCTGTCTGGCGTCTACCTCGCCCCACACGGCCTCTTTGGGAACTTGCGCCTCTTTGTGTACGTCAACGAACTCAACGGCCTTTTTCCCAGTCTTGTCGTAAAACACCCTGGGGTTTATCAGCTTATACTTCGGGTCGCCGTCTACGCCCAGGGCCTTTTCCATAAAAGTGTCGTCGACAAATACTGATATGTTGAAGTTCTGGAGGTGTGCGTCTTTTAACTCCCCCGTCTTCGCCTTAATGAACTTGCGGATATCGGGGTGCCACACGTGTAGCGTCCCCATTTGGGCGCCGCGGCGCTTCCCGCCCTGTTTAATTACGTCTACGTTTGCGTCGAAGAGCCTCATGAAGCTCACCGGGCCTGAGGCCACGCCCACTGAGCCGCGCACTACGTCTCCCTCGGGCCTCAGTAGCGAGAAGTCGTAGCCCACGCCCCCTCCCAGTTGTTGAATTATGCCGGAGTAGGCCAGGGCGTCGTATATGCAGTACCTGCCGGGGTGGGTAATTGACGAAAGGCAGTCTTCCACCTCCAGCGTGAAACAAGAGGCGAACATCTCTTTTCTTGTCCAGGCGTTGAACCAATACGGCGAGGCAGGCACAAGCCTCAGCCCAGTGATATATCTATAGTAGACCCCAGCCCACTCTAAGTCTCTAGCCACGGCAGTGGCCACCCTAGCCGCAGCCATAGCCGGAGTCTCCCCCAGGGAAAAATCTGGACGCCGCAGTGCGTAGTTGCCATTGACAAATAGACGCAGGGCGTTGTAAGAAAGCCGGCGGTCAAACTCACTATCAACCCCAAGCCTAGACAACAACTCAAACGCCTCGCCCCTCACCACGCCAGACTCTACAAGCCGCCTAAAGGCAGCCCTAGCATACTCACCATAGTCACCACCACTCTTTAAAAACTCCTTCCCAAACACCTCTTTATACACCCTACCCAAGAGGTGGGCCTTAGCCACCTCAGCAAACTCAGGCCTATCAATCGCCCCCCTAAGCAACTCCACATGAACCATATCAGCCAGCTCCCAAGACCCAACCTCTCTATCCACAACAAAATCCACCACACCATCTATAGAAACACCCACCTCAGCAGCAGCCCTCTCCACAGACCCCCTAAGCTTCTCCACACTAAACGGCTCCCTCCTACCATCAAACTTCACAACAGACATATGAACATCTCGTCTCTGTCTAATAAGTTCAATACGTGTGAACAATGTCTATACAGTATCTAAAAACTTTCAGTATACCTGTTATACTCGACGTCGGCTTGTATAGTCTTTTGTTCTTCAGCTATTTTGTCTAGGTATCTCCTACCTACGTCTCTTAGGATTTTATACACTGCGTCGGCTACGTCTTCTGGCACTGTGGGCGTGGGCGTGGGGAGTCCTAGTCTGCCTACCGTGGCTTTTGCCAATAGCCACATTTTGACGTGGGGTTTTTCTATTGAGTCTATGTCGATGCCGAGCCAGTATAGCTCTCTCACTAGTCCGAAGGTTAATGACTTCGTCAGAATGTCCCACTTTTCTTTTATTATCTCGCCATCGTCTTTTCTTAACTTCTCTAGTATCTGTGGTGTCTTTGCCTCTTGTCGGTGGTATTTCGCTCTTGAGAGGACGGCGACTAGTTGGGGGTCTAGTATCGGCTTTATCGATTTGTATAACATTGTTATTGTTAAGAGAGCTTGGCTGGCCAATACTCCCTTTATGAAATTCTCCACGGCCTCTTCTATCGGTAGCTCTTTTTCATTCTTGCCGTCTCTCAACGTAACTACGTCACTTGGCTCCACTGGGTCTAGGAGTGTTAACTCGTCGTTGTAGAAGACGGCGGGCACGCTTACTACATATCGTTTTAGGTATGTAAAATATGGTGTTTTAGCTACTTCAAACTCGACGCCAGGGGTGTCTTTAAGAGCCTTAAAGATTTTATAGGAAGACTTACATGTGTAGTGAATTACTACTTTTATCATAAGTTGGATATGTAATACATTTTTAATGATTCCGTAATCGTTCCCCTCGTCACAGATCAGCAAAGACCAATTTCGCCACCGGTTTAATGTTTTTATGGTTATATGTTTTTAACGCCGTGATATTTAAGCGGTCTAAGCCTAGATTGACTCCTGTCACGAAGACAGAAGTTGTGAAGAGATTGTTAGATATGTCTGTTGTGAGGGTGGGGAGTGGAGACCGTTTGGTTTTAGTATTTTTTGATCTAAAGTGTCCATTCTGTAGTAGACTCTTCCGAGACACTGAAGATATTTTATTAGAGTTGGCGAATAAAGGCGTTTTGACGTACGCAATGTGTGACTACGTCGTGCATAAAGACGCCGAGCCTCTACACCGCGCGTTGAGATGTCTCCCTCATGACGAGCGGTTGAAGTTTATTAGAGAGGTGTTCAGCGGAGGGAGAGTGGAATTGAGAGATTGTACAGTCGACGGACTAGACGAATGTGAAAAAGCCGCAGAGGAGTTAGGCATCTACGGCACCCCCACATTACTTTTCTACAATTTTACAAAAGGCCGTGGGTATATACACTTCGGCTATATGAAGCCCGAGGAGGTAATAGAGGCCTTGGGTAGTCTATGATCCTCGGCGAGGTGGTCGGCAAGTACGTCATAAGAGATTTCTACACCTACTTACTCTTCGACGTATATGACCCTCTGGGGGAGGTCACTATAATCCCCCCTCCTCCCGGCTCTTCATACCAATTTGCGGTATTCGGCGCGTTGGTGGCGAAACTTGGGTACAAGGCCAGGTTGTTAAATACATCGACTTGTAGACGCCAGACTTTGTCTAAAGTACTTAGCCACGCATCTGGCGAGTTGTTGTACATAGGCTACGCCCATAGAATTGCCTACGCGGGGCCTGGCGCTGTGTTAAACTACATGGAGCCCACATGGGATAATATTAGACGCGTGGCGAGGGGCAACGTCGAGTATAGAGTAATGTGGGAGAGGTGTCTCGGCGTAGATACGATACAGAGAGAGGTAGTCCAACTTGGACAGCTGCCAGAGGCTATTGAGAGGCTAGAGGTCTGGCTTGCAGAGAGGCTCGGCAGGAGGTAGTGTAAAAACCCCCCCTCTGAGTCGTCTAAAGCCGTAGATTTTCCAACTTCCTGGGTTTAAAATCCTCCACACGGAGTCTACATGTGGAACGTGGCTGTGGCCGTATATTAACCACGTATCTCTACCTAAGCCTAGTCTTTTTTTAATCAACCTTCCAACTCTCCCTCTGTTTACTAAGTCTATGAAATAGGCCAATACTCCGCTCTGCACTATTTGATCTCCGTGAGTCACAACGGCCTTTATCTTATTCTCAATCACAAGGGGGCCGTTGTAAGCCACTACTTCTATATTCTCTATCTTAGCCGAAAAGGGGCCGGGGAGCTGTGGGTCATGAGAAGAAGAGCTTAGTGAGATATATAGCTCTCTCGGCTTAATCGACAGTATCTCTATAGCTTTTTTAAAAAGTCTCGTCGCCTCGTCTACAGAGACTTTTCTAAACTGGTCGTCGAATAGATCGCCCGCTATGACTACGACGTCGGGCTCTAATGTTTTTAGACATTTTCGCAGATCTTGTACTCTAGAATGGCGAGACCCTATGTGTACGTCGCTAATTACAATCATACAATCTCTAAATTATGCCAAACTTATAGTTACTATCTATTTAGTAATATATATAAGTATGTAGTTTTATTTCTACATGCGTCGAGTGGCTATAATCGGGGCGGCGGGTAGAGACTTCCACGTCTACAACACTGTGTATAGAAACTCCAGTGGGTATAGAGTTGTGGCGTTTTTAATGACTCAGATACCTATTCCAAATCGTAGATATCCCCCGTCTCTCTCCGGCCTGCCCGAGGGGATACCTATATATTTATGGAAGACGTATGACGAACTAGCTCGTTATTTAAAAGAGTTGAGAGTAGACGAGGCTGTGCTTGCGTATAGCGATTTGTTATACGACGAGGTGGGCCACATAATATCTACAGTACTTGCCAGCGGGGCAACGTTTAAAATACACGGCCCAGCCGACACATATCTACACTCTATAAAACCTGTGTTGGCTATAACAGCTACGAGAACTGGCGCGGGTAAATCCACAGTGGCTAGAGAATTTGTTAGAGAGTTGTTGAGTAGAGGGGTTTCGGTGGCTGTTGTGAGACACCCCATGCCCTATAGAGATTTAGAACACACAACGGCGGAGGTATTTAAGAGACGTGAAGACCTCAACAGAGTGACTTTTGAAGAGAGAGAAGAGTTTGAACAATATGTCGACATGGGCGTCCCCGTACTAGCTGGCGTAGACTACGGAATCGTGCTTAGAGAGGCCGAGCGGCTTGGAGATGTCATAATATGGGACGGCGGCAACAACGACTTTCCATTTTTCAAACCTAATTTTACAGTTGTTGTTACAGACGCCAGGAGGCCGGGCCACGAGGTGGGGTCTTTCCCAGGTGAGGTTAATCTACGTATTGCAGATGCCGTATTTATCACTAAAGTGGGGAGCGCGAAGAGTGAAGACGTGGAGAAAATAGTCAGAAATATTAAGTCAGTAAACCCAACTGCGTCTATAACTAAGGCAGATTTCGACGTATCGATAGAGCGTAACTTGGCGGGTAAGAAAGTGTTAGTGATTGAAGACGCCCCCACTGTGACACACGGCGGGTTGCCCCACGGCGCTGGCTACATAGCCGCTGTGAAGAGCGGAGCGGTGGTAGTAGACCCCAGACCACACGCCGTGGGTGTTGTAAAGGAGGTCTACCAGAGATATGAAATAGGTCCTGTTCTCCCAAGTCTTGGATATACAGATGAACAAAAGAGAGATTTAGAAGAGACAATTAGGAGAGTTGATGTCGATTACGTAGTAGTGGCAACACCGGCGAGGATTGAAGACGTCATAAAGATTGATAAGCCGGTTGTTAGAGTTAGTTGGAGTCTAAAAATTGTCGAGGGGCCCACAGTGAAAGAGTTAGTAGATAGATTTTTAAGACTACGCTGATTTTATATCGCCTACTGGCTCTCCGCCCAATATTTTAAAAAATCTCCTCAACGCATTGGCGGCGTCTATCAGCCTCTGTAAGTCTACCCCCCTCACCCCGGCCACTACCGCTAATACATCTCTAGTTGACACGTCGATTTTTGTCTCGACGCTGTCTCTATAGGGGTAGACGTGGAGTATTTGGCCACCCGCTGCGAGGACTATTTGGCCTTCTAGCTCCTCTACGCCGCCCCCTATCGGGTAGAATAACTCCCCCCTTTCAGAAAGTCTTAGCCTCAACTTGCCACCTCTAATTTTAGATATGTCGTATAGGCCTATGGGCACTAAATATTTAATCGACACGGCGTTGCCTATGTCAACCACTGGGCTTATACGGGGGAGGTCTCCACCCCGTAGTATACGCCTAAGCAACGCCTCTTGAGAAGGTCTCTGTTTTGTAGGGTCAATCTTAAGGACTCTCCAATAGAAGTCTCTATAGGCTCTAATTATTGAATGTTCTTTCAAAGCATCTAAGCTATATAGACGCCTCGCCTCCTCTACCGCCGACTTAATTTCTCTTTCCAACTCCGGCGGATATGTACTGTTGTCCACTCCCTTTATTACGTCGTAGACTATGAAGACGCAGAGGTTTTTAACTTCGTTTATTATCTCCAAATCCACGTCTAACACATCGGGGGTCTAAAAATACATTGTCTCAATGTTT
>CAMLLK010000081.1 GCA_946480885.1 uncultured Thermoproteales archaeon | reverse complement strand
TGTTCTATTTCTCACCGGTCCAGATCACTAAAGCTCTGCTATGTAGACCACGCCGTAGGTTAGGTTTGGTTAATCTCCTCTGGCCTATACCTATGTGATATCAACTTCGCGGGGTTTATCTTTCCGGCGGCCGCTAGGGCTAGTAACTCGGGTATATCTAACCTAGGTCTATATCCAAGACTCCCAATTATCTTTATGCCATTCATTACTAAATGCGCCGTCGGTATTTAGACACAGCCTAAGCCCAGTCCAGTGACTACACCACTCCCCCCTCCTAACTACCTCTAGAGCAATTGATAAATCGGGATTTGGCTTAGTTTCATAAACTACGTCAGCGCCGAGTTGTGTAACTTCTCTAATTTTTGAAGTAGGACCTGGGTCTCTGGCGTCAAGGACAGCCCCCATCTCTTCGCCAGGGCGGCGTCTCTAATATCTATCGCCACTATCGCGCCGAGCGCGTTGGCTAGTTCCACAGCGGCGAGACCCACGCCGCCGGCTCCCACTACTACTATCGAAACCCCGGGGCCGACGTTCGCCTCTTTTAAAGCTCTGTAAGCCGTCCCATACGCACAAGCCACAGCCGCTGCTGTGTAGACGTCTACCCCCGGCGGGATGGGAAATACTGCAGTCTCTGCAACGGCCATAAACTCGGCGTGTCCTCCGTCAAGCCCCAGTAGGCCAGGCATTTTTGAAATAGCGTGTGGACAGTAGTTCTCCTGGCCGCGCATACACCAACGACATTTCCCACACGGCACAATCCAAGACACCACTACAGGTGTGCCACGTGTCAATTCACACCCCGGCCCCAGCTCCTCTACCCATCCAGACACCTCGTGGCCTAGGATAAAGCCCTCGGGGGGAGTGAGAAATTCCCCGTCTAAAATATGGAGATCTGTATGGCAGACTCCAGTCGCCGCCACTCTTATCAACACCTCGCCCTCCTTCAAAGTTGGCACGGGGACTTCGGCCAATTCCAGAGGCTGCCCAGGAGCTTTGAATACTACAGCTCTCATCAATCTCTTCGACATGGCACAACACCCCCTCTAGAAGTGTAGAAGCCACTGCTACAGCTGTGTAGTTCTCCTAGCCGTACGCCATTTAAAATCTCTGAGAGACTTGTACTAGCCATATAATAAATCAATCTACGCCGCTGTGACATTCGCCAAGAGATATCTACCAGAGCTGGCGTCGTCTATCGATTAATGCTTTAAACGCCTGCCGTGGTGTGGAGTCACGTCGGCGGAGTCTTAGGCTCTAACCCCGCCGCGGCTAATCTCATCACAGCCTAAGCCGACTAGGCAAAGTGTTATAAAGTAGTTGACCAAGCCATATATGTGGGGGAGGCCGCTTTTGTATGTATCCGCTAAAGTACGAACTCAAGGCTGTCTCTCTCGGCTTTCGTAAAATAGCCATCCCCGCGGGGGTGGCGCTGCCCCAGAACTACGGAGAGTTGTTAAAAAAGTGGGGCTATGTCTACGAGCTCGGCTACATGATGCCGCTGGATTTAACCACTTGTCTACCACCCAAGGGCTATTTAATAGAGGTGAGGGCGGGGGTGCCAGGTGATGAGTTTTACAGAGTGTCGCGGGTTATAGACGAGATTCTAGACGACGTGTATGCAGCGTCGGAGGAGTCTTGGGACGAGAGTCTCTGTGTGAAGTACTTAACGACTGAGGCTCTACACACAGTGGAGATATACCACCGGTACAGAGGGGGGGTGTTGGGGTACCCCCCATGTTGTGTAGAGGCATACGTGAGTGGTTTTATAGAGGCGCTTAGAGCTGTGTTGACAAATTCAAAATTTAGCATTAGGAAATTGACAAGACTAACGACAGCTCTTGAGTTAGCCCAGAGCCGGACTGTGCTAGAGGCTTTGTCTTCTCCTCGCCGCGCCGCCGAGGGCGAACTTCCGCCGGAGCTCTACGCGCTGCCCTACGACAACTTCTACCCCCACAGACTAGACTGTCCAATGGCCACTAGAATAGGCAGAGAGTTAGAACAGGCATTGTCTAGAGAGGAGAGACGCGAGTTCCGACTCGCCCTTGTGGCGAGGGGGCTTTTAATCTTGACTCAACTCTGGCAGAGTTATAAAAAGTCTGGACAGAAGGCCCCCGAGTTGGCGCTACTCGAGGCCTACGCCCCCAGGCTTTTGTCAAACGTCGAGTTTTTAAAAGAAATGTACCCCTCTTTATAAGTGGCGTGTGTAGAGAGAGACCACCTCCCGGCGATTCGGTATTTATTAAAATGCGGCGAGGGGGTTGCAATAGACTTAGGCTTTATGTCCGTCAAGCCAGATTTAATGTGTAGAGACGTCCCCACGGAGGTGGAGTGTGTAGAGCGTGTACACCTGGGGCTCGGCCAGGCCTTGGCTTATAAATACGCTTTGGGCAAGTCGGCTTTAGTTGTCATAGCAGAAGAAGCCAGTGGCGAATTGAAAAAATTTTTAAAATGGGCCTCTGAGGCGACGGGGATAGACGTTTATTTATACATAAACGGCGTCTTTATCACTCTATGACGTAGGGCGAAGTCTCTTTTAGAAAGCTCTCGAGGTATTGTATATATCTTTCAAACTGTATCTTCGCCTTCTTGTCTTTCTCCCCGCCGGTGAAGAGTGGGTGCCCGCTAGTCAAATACTGGTCTACACTTAACCTGTCTACGTACTTAAAGCCCCAGAATTGACTCTTATTTTCGCCGTAGTATTGATCTTCTATTTCTGACGTCACTATTCTCAACTGTGGAAACTCCGCCCGCAAGCTCTTAATAGCTTTCTCAGCCGTTTGTCTAACCTCGTCGCTTTCCATATTACTCCTAAACTGGTTTAAGACCACCACGGCGTATAGCTCAGGCTGGTCTATCCTAAAGGCATGCTTCATCATACGGAAGACTCTTTCTAAAAACTTCACTGTCCTCTTAACCTCTGACTGCCATGGCCTAGTCAGAACTACGTAGTACGAGCTCATTTGGATAGTCATGGGGAAGAGGGGGTAGACCCAGTTGGGGGCGTCGACTATGACGTAGTCGAATTGCCCCACCACTGGCTCTAAGGCCTCGCTTAGTAGACTATGCCACTTCGCCACAGAGAAGACGTCTGACTTCACGTCTTCGAGATTGCCACCTGGCAGAATTTGAAAAGACTTGCTGGGGGCGCCTACCACTTTGTGCGTCCTTAGGCAGTCTTCTACAAATACTCTACGCCTGTCGGAGGCGCCTCTGTAGACGTCTACAATATCCTTGATTAAAGTCTTTAAGTTACAATCCTCTACGTAGTCTTCTAGTAGGTATAGCGTCGAAGCGGCGGAGGGGTCGAAGTCTACTAACAATACTCTCTTCGATAGGGCGAGGGCGCCGGCGGTGAGTATAGAGAATAGAGTCTTCCCAACGCCTCCAGAAGCCGATACAAAACTAATAACTTGCATATAGACTCACAATGTCACTTATATATGTCCAATGTTTAAAAAGTGACTCTCCTCCTTGCCTGTCTAAAGTCGAACCGCTCCTCTAGCCACGGGTCTCCGTTTATGGAATAGCCAGACATCTCCCAATACCCAGGCACGGGCTCATTTAAAATCTCCAACGCGCCGAAGTATTTCACACTCTTCCAGGCGTATCGAGTGGGGACTACTAGCCTCGCCGGGGCTCCGTGTTTTTTTGGCAGCGGCTCGCCGTTTAAAGCCCACGCCACTATAGAAGTCTCTTCTAACAAAGCCTCGGTGGGGAGCGACGCGCTGTAGCCGTCCACCCCCCATGCAAGGGCGTAGGGGCCGTGTGGCCTCGCCTCTTCTAACAACGCCTTGGTCTGAACTCCCCTCCACACCACTCTCTCAATAGACCACCCAGTGACGCAGTGGAAAGGCGCTACTAAATCTACACATGGGTACTTCTCCATTAAGACTTTCATGGGGATCTCTAAAGGCTTGTCCACCGCCCCCGTTATTCTAATGACGTGCCTCTCCAGAGGCACGTCGGGCGGGTCGAAGACGTCGTATATCACAAATCTACGGGCCTTCACTTGATTTGGGGGCCAAGGCCTCTCTAACTTAACCTCGGCGCATTCCACGTAGATATGCCGTTTACTATTAAAATAGTGTTAAGAAATAGGCGTGGAGTCTGGGGTCTGCTAGCTCTGGGTGGAAGGTCGTGGCCACGCCGGCGCCTTGTCTTACAGCTGCCGCGGTCTTTCCAAACCTAGGCGTGTCTACATAGGCGATGGCCTTGGCGCGCCCCCAAGTCTTCACGATAGCGGGGGCTCTTATAAAGACTGCCCTCACCGCCCCGACGCCCTCCACCTCCAGCGTCTTCTCAAAAGAGTCTTTCTGCCGGCCGTAGGCATTTCTCACCACTGCAATGTCTAACACACCTAAGACGTCTTGTCTAGTCTCTCCCACCGCCGCGTCTACAACCTCTTTGGCTAAATATATGGCGCCGGCGCATGTGGCCAAGAAGGGGAGGCCTCTCTCTAAAGCCTCCCTCAGTCTATCTCTAAACGGCCTAGCCAATGTGGAAAAAACCGTGGACTCGCCCCCGGGGAGGACTATGCCAGATATAGAATCGAGGTCCTCCCCCCTCTTCACTTTCACCACCTCTACACTCCTCCCCAACTCAGACGCCGCTTTTAACAAAGCGGCTTTGTGCTCCTCTACGTCGCCCTGGAGGGCCAGGACTCCAATTTTCATAACCCCCTGGTCTGGAGCAAGTCCTCCGGCTTTAGAGTCTTTATGTCAATCCCCAACATTGAGGCTTTTTCAGACACCATTCTCTGAGCCTCTACCACCGCCTCTGGGTCGTCCCAATGCGCAGTGGCGTAGACAATAGCCGCCGCCCTCTGGGCGGGGTCTTGGCTTTTGAATATGCCAGAGCCTACGAAGACTCCGTCTGCGCCGAGCCACATCATCAACGCGGCGTCGGCGGGTGTGGCAATGCCGCCGGCAGCGAAGGTGACCACTGGCAGTCTCCTAAGCCTCGCGGTGAGTTGTACCAACTCGGGAGGCACTTGGCACTGCCTCGCGTAGTCTCTCACTCTCTCTTCGTCTAAACTCAACGACCTTATTGCAGTATATATAGCCTTTAGGTGTCTAACGGCCTCGGCCACGTTTCCAGTCCCCGCCTCGCCTTTTGACCTAATCATAGCGGCCCCTTCGTATATACGCCTCAACGCCTCGCAGAGCTCTCTCGCGCCGTTGACAAAGGGGACGTCGAAAAGCCATTTGTTTATATGGTGTTGTTCGTCGACTGGAGTCAATACTTCAGACTCGTCTATTAGATCCACGCCGATAGACTCTAGTAGAAAAGCCTCGTAGTAGTGGCCAATTCTCACCTTTGCAGACACTGGAATAGTGACGTGGGCCATAATCTCCTCAATTACTTTAATATCAGCCGTCCTCGCAACGCCCCCCGCCTTCCTCACGTCGTACGGCAATTTATCCAACACCATGACCCCCACGGCCCCCGCCTCCTCTGCGATCTGCGCCTGTTCCACATTTGTCACATCCATAATGACTCCGTGTTTTAACATAGCTGGGAAGCCGTATTTAACAGAGAGGGGCGCCTCCCCGCCGGGCCATTTAAAACCGGCCTCTCTAAGTCTATCTCTCACCTCTAGTAGGCTATAGAACAAATCTCTTATCCTCTCCAACACCGGCATGCTGTCTACGACAGACATGACCTTAGACAAGACGCGGGGATAAAAATCTTTATCTCAATTTTCTACGACGCCAAATTAAAAAAGCCGCAGCAGCCGCAGCGGCGGCT
>CAMLLK010000080.1 GCA_946480885.1 uncultured Thermoproteales archaeon | reverse complement strand
TTTTATTTTTATTCCTCTGGCACTTCTACAATAAATCTCCTATACAGTGCGTAAAACGCCGCTATGACAAATACAACAACAGATAGTATCAAGAAGCCCAGTATCACAAATACCATATCCATTGGTATCTCGATATAGAAGTTTGCAAACAATTTGGCGGGGAGGCCCTCCTCACCTATCAACACCATATTTGGGTACCTCGCCCCGTCGTTTAACACCTCGCCAAAAATAACAATGAGGATAGCCAAAGGCGCCAAGAGTTTAGCATAGCGAGACACAACGCCGCGTTTGGCGTCTCTCCAAGTCAATATACCAAACACAGCCAAGGCGACTGTTGCAATGAGCTTTGCGCCAAATAGAGGCCCGAAGTCAGTGTTTACAGCGTTGAACAACAAAGGAGAGTATTGAGCAAGACTAAGCCAATAAACCGGCCCAAAGACAAATTGAGAAAATAGCAAAACTGTACCAACAGCCGCACCAATTCTTACACCTCTCACATCTCTCTCCAGAGCTAGTAGACTGGCGACTACAAATCCCCCTACTGAAATCACCGCGGCGACTGTGTGTGCATATAGCGTCCAGAACAGTGGATTTTCATAAGGCATAAAGCCTGGGTTTTGACCAGTCTGTAGGTAGTAACCCACTGCGTGTGGATAGTTTATTTCTGCAAATATCGCCCTGAAGCCAAACGGCACGCCGAAGCCAGAGAGAGCCATAATCCACATAATTATAGCATGTCTACTAGGCGAAATTTTGCCCCAGGTATACCAACTAATAGCAATGGCAGGTATTCTAACCATTATAAAGGCTATGGCAATTGCTATGGGGATGAATAGTGTATTAGTAGCTAATGTAGTCAACGCCGTAAAGAACCCCGCGAGGAATACAGTAATTATTGTCCCCCAGACGCCTGAGAACAACTCAGACACTATCAATATTTTAAAGGCCTTGCGTGCGAATAATTCATACCAAGCATCTCCAGTCTTCACAGCCATATGCCTAGCCCACGCAGAAATAAGGCCAGTGCCGAGAGTAATAGAGACAAAAACTACGTGTAAAACAACGGCAAGGCCAAGGCCGGCAAAGCCGATAAAAACGGCGTCCATGACCCCTAGCTCCTGACTTTTGTAGCGTCTTCAGCTACACCCGCGCCTTTCTTTAGTAGTTCAATAAACTTATATTCGCGAGTGGCGACGATATACAATGCCAATAAGCCGCCTGCGTTAACGGCTATAATTACAAAATACGCCCACGCTAAGAACCCAGGTGAAGTGGCATACGGCACGGGCGTCATGACCTCACTGGGATACAACAGACCGTAGACCGTCCAAGGCTTCCTTCCAATTTCTCTCACAGCCCAGCCATTTGCGGCTGGGATAATTGTGCCAAGCACCAATATAACCGCTAGAATAAACAAAGCGGTCCTCTCACCGCCTATTAGAGACACTATTCTCCTAGCGATCCCGTGTAGGCCAGGCACTTTGACAAAGTAGAAGAACAGAGCAGCCGCAGCGATGCCGCCTATAATTGCAAAAGTTGTCTTTGTGTAATAAAGTGTGTGGATAAGCGGCATGTAAGACTCTGCCTTTTGTAAATCGGCCTTGCAGAGATCCGCCAATCTGAGAGACATCAAGTCACTTAGTCTATGAGCTTGTAGATGCGGCACTGCGCCCAACACCTCTCTTAAATACGCCTCTAGATTTAGAACTTTCGCCAAATCGCCAAGCGTCGTGTCGCCGTGTTGTTCACAAGCCTTGTAGAATTGGTCAAAGCCTATAATTGGGTGGTTGGGATCGCCATAGGCCAAGAAAGCCTTCAACGGGTCGTACTTAGTCTCCTTGGCCCCCTCCATTAGGGCGAATTTAGTCGGGTTGTACTTTACTACCATCTCGCCCATGTAGTGAGCGACTATGGGTGCTTGTATTACAAAAAGTACTGCAAACGCCATTGCGATTGGCCTAATAATTTTGAGATATTTCTGATCTCCAGTTTTCCAATAGCGATACGCCCAACCGGCCAATGTGACCGCCAATCCAATTAAAGTAGCTCCAATTATGTTATGGAAAATTGAAACTAAAGCATATGGGCTGTACATCGCCACTAAAGGATCGTACAACACCACCCCCACTCTTTCGGCAAGGCCAGGGTGTTGTACAAATATCGATATAGGCTGCTGAGTCGCCAGTCCTGCAACTTTTAAAGCAACTAATTTCGGCACGTCAACTACATTAGGCCCGTACTCTGGCATAAACGGATAGAGCGCCTTAGCCACCTCGCCGGTACCCCAGGGGGCTTGCATCCATGTATTCACAGCAGTGATTAAGACGCCCGAGAAGTAGGCAAAGCCAGCGTATACCGTCAATATAGCCAAGCTGACCGGCGGCTTGACTCTCCCCAGAGTGACAATAAAGAGTATGAGAAACGCAATTTCGTTAGAAAACGCAATAAGCTCTAGCGCCAAGGGGGCGAAGGCAAAAGTTGCAATTGCTAAATTAACGCCCGGCCAGACTTGTACTAATCCAAACTCGACTAAAGTGCCGTTGATAGCACCCACTGCGAAGTTAACGGCTAAAACCGCTGTCATAAGCCTCGCGGCCTTGTAGTAGTCTCTGTCGCCAGTCCTCCACCACTTCCACAACATTAGTCCAATCGCCACGGGCAATCCAAATGTTAGAGATACGTTAAATCCGTGGAAATATATGCCCAACGCACTGAGTGGTAGAAGTGGGCTTGGGTCCATGTAGATAGAAATAAATTTTGTTTATAAACATTTCGTAAAAAAAATTCAACTTAGGCTATATTTGAGCTAACTATCATGATTTGTGTTAACTATCATGAACTGTTGCCGGGGTCGTAATGGCTCCTTGGTCTGCTTGTGAGACTAACGCTGCGTATTTTGCCAAAAGGCCTCTTCTATATTTAGGCTCGGGGGGAGTCCACTTCTTTAGTCTATTTTCTAACTCTATCTGAGAGATGTCGAGTTTAATCTCGCCTCTCTCTCCGTCTATTACTATACGGTCACCCTCTTCTACAACTGCTATAGGCCCCCCCACGGCGGCCTCGGGGGCTACGTGGCCCACCATTATGCCTCTAGTAGCGCCGGAGAATCTCCCGTCTGTGACTAACGCCACGGCCTCTCCAAGCCCAGCCCCCCCTATAGCGGCCGTAACTTTTAACATCTCTGGCATCCCAGGGGCTCCCCTGGGGCCTTCGTATCTAATCACTACCACGTCGCCGGGTTTTATCTCGCCGGCAGAGACCGCTTTAAAAGCCTGTTGTTCTCCATCGTAGACCCTGGCCCTTCCCTCAAATCTTAACTTTTCAGCTGCGCCGACCTTCATCACAGCCCCCCTCGGGGCTAGATTACCCCTTAGTATTCTAATACCTGCATATGGCCTATAGGGCCTCTCTACTTCGTATAAGACACCTGTGTCGGACACTGGTGGAGGCTCCCACTTCTCTAATAACTCCCCAATGGTCTCCCCCTCTATAGTCAAAGCCTCTGGCCTCAACAGACCCGCTCTATACAACTTCTTTAACAACCTGGGGACGCCCCCTACCCGGTCTAAGTCTTGCATCGTGTAGGGACCCGCCGGTCTCAAAGCCGCTATTACAGGAACTTTTCTACTTACTTCATCGAAGTCGTCTAGTGTGAACTTTACCCCCGCCTCTTGGGCAATTGCCAATAGGTGGAGTACGCCGTTAGTTGAACCAGCTGTGGCGAATAGAGCAACTGCGGCGTTGTATAAAGAGTCGTACGTCACGATTTTCCTCGGCGTTATGCCTAATTCCAAGGCCTTTACTACCGCTCTGCCAGAAGCCACGGCGTATGCCCTCCTTCTGGCAGACGTGGCGGGGGGAGAGGCGGAGCCTAATAGAGAAAGCCCCATGGCCTCTCCTAACATCGCCATAGTATTCGCTGTGAAGAGACCTTGACATGTGCCGTATGTTGGGAAAGACAACTCCTCCACTCTTTTCAACTCCTCAAGTGTTATCTTACCCGCGTAGTAGCTCCCCACAGCCTCAAATACGTCTTCAATAGTGAGGTATCTATCGCCTAGTCTCCCAGCCTCTGCAGTCCCGCCGTAGAGATAGACGGCCGGGAGGTCAAGCCTCACCATAGCCATCATAATGCCTGGTTGAGTTTTGTCACAGCCCCCGATCCCCACCCACGCATCAACGCCGTGGGAGTTGAACTGAGCCTCGATTGAGTCTGCAATTAAGTCTCTACTAATTAACGAATATTTCATGCCCGGAGTGCCCATATTTATGCCGTCGTTGACAACAATAGTGGGCGCCGCCAGACCCACACCCCCCGCCTCTTTAACACCCTCTTTTACATACCTAACTAACTCAATAGTGTGGTAATTACAAGGCCCTAGTTCAGACCAAGCCGCCAATACGCCCACTATAGGCTTTCCAAAATCGGCCTCGGTGAACCCAATAGAGCGTAGATATGACCTATGTGGGGCGTTGTCCACGCCGTCGTACCATTGAGAAGACCGCCTCTTTTGCATATATAGAAGAATTAAACACTTTATAAAAGTGAGAAAACTTTTTATATTAACCCACCTACACACTTAGCCGGGGTGGCCGAGCGGCCCAAGGCGCGGGACTCGAGGGCTTGTCCAAGACATCCCGTCCCCGTCGAGGGGGCGTGGGTTCAAATCCCACCCCCGGCGTCTTTTAACACAGATCTATACCGCCTCCAAAATTCTCTCAATGCATCTATATGTTCTTTAGGCAGCGGCTTCCCATCGCTAGCCTCGGCGTATTCCTCCAGCTCCTCTACAGATGTGACTGTCAACAACACTGTAGTCACTGGATACGACAAAACGAATTTCACTGCGTATTGGCCGAGAGTTAGCCCTAGCTCTTTAGCCAGAGGCGCAATTTCTCTTTCAACTATTTTCCTAGCCTCTACAATCCACTCCCTCCTCCTAAGGCCTCTGTGGTCATCGTAGACGCGGAGAGGCTTGTTGGTCAATACGTCAGTGGCGTGTGGCACTCTCACGGCTAGAAGTTTATTCAAAGCTGATGTGAAATACACCCCCGGCTCTTGTTCAAGTATGTTGAAAACAAACATAACGGCGTCGTAGCCGGCGCTCAATGCCGCCACGCCCTCTTTTAACACATCTGTCTCCGGCCCCAGAGCCGCCCCCACGACGTCGGCAAACTCTCTCAACAAAGGGAGTGAGCTATATATCGCATCTACCGACGGGTTGTGTAGATATAGAATATCAGGTCTACGCCTCAATCTCCTTAAAGACATCTCATAGGCAAATTTGAGATACTCCCCGTCGAATCTCCTACGAGGAGGTTCGTAGTTGTAGAAGTCGTAGCCCACTTTAGTAGAGACATACGCCTCGTAGCCTTTTAACAACTCCCCAATGGCCTCCTCGGCCCTCCCCCTGCCGTATACATCAGCGACGTCGAAATAATTTATACCTAAATCTAGAGCTTTTTTCACTAAAACAGAGGCGTCGTCTCTAAGTTTGTATAAATCTCCGCTCAACACCCAGCCGCCGAACGACACCTCTGATATTTCTAAATTCTTAAATCTTCTATAGCGCATATATCTACCGAATAGAATTTATTAAAACGCAAGCCCGTTGCCACGCACTGCGGATTATTTCTCTCGCCGGCTGAGATAATAGTGTAAACACAAACGCCGCAAATCCGCCGTAGTATACAGCGTGGATAAACACATTGAGGAAAGCCTCTCCTACAGACGTCCTGGGCTCTATATACAAGATCGGAAGAGCACACGTCTGAACTCCAGTCACGA
>CAMLLK010000079.1 GCA_946480885.1 uncultured Thermoproteales archaeon | reverse complement strand
TTTTTTACCTCTCCAAACTTTTTTACACACCACTGGACATGGCTCGCCGCAGTTGTACCAACTCTTAGACTTTTCAAACACCTCAATTTGGAAAGGCCTCCAGAACATCTCTAGTATAGTATCTGCGTGTTTAATCCGCTCTTCTTTAGACATATATATCGACTTATACCCAAAGAGGGGGAGTAAGTCGCGGTAGTGTGGATAGTTTATCCCAAAGGTCCCCCCCGACTTTATTTTTGAGTCGTAGCGATACTTCACAGTCTTTTCGTTCAAAACTTCGATGTAGGTCTTCCCCATCTTCGACTTAAATATTTGATTCACGGCGTCTGTATCTGCGACTTTTGGATACGGCGGAGTCTTCGGCCCCCCTATCACTAACGCAGCTACGTTGTGGCCTTTGGCCAAGGCGGTGCCCGGGCCTCCCCTCGCCGCAAAGTCCTCAGCCCCTAGTCTAAACTCTCCACTCTTCACATTTACATCTATCGACACTACTGCGCCGTTATATGTAGTATATGCTGCGGGGCCTACGACGAGAGCTCTGGCGTCGTATTTTTCAAAAAACTGGCGGCGTCGTTGAAAAAGTGTTTTAACTGTATCGTACGCATCTCCAGGCTCTATATTTTCAAAAGACACCTTCCCCTCTGCTATAAATATCGCAGTGGGAGCCTCGGCCCTCCCTACGATAGACACGGCTTGACCTCCCATGCCCATTGTCTTATAGGCAGCGCCGCCTAGAGCAGAGACGTGGAGTGTCTTAGTCTGGGGGCTCTTAAAGACAAAAATTAATCTATGGACTCCGTATAGACGCCCCCCTACGAAAGGTCCGTGGCCTATGACAACGGGGACTTGTGGAGACAGTGGGTCCAGCCGCCACGTCTCTAACTCCATGTGTATAGCCACCGCGGCCTCTAAAGGCCCAGTCGCCTTGATCTCTCTCGTATAGCTCTTTTTCTTTTCGACGTCGATGTTGAGTATAATCACGTCACTCTATTTCTATCTCAAATTAAGTCTTTCGCCTATATTGAGTATACTCATTTCACTTAGTAATATTTTAAAACTCTAGAGAAATTAAAAACATATGAAGATTAAAGACTTAGTTAGAGATTCTGTAATTACATGTGTCGAAGAGGAGCCTATAGAATGCGCCGTGGCGAAAATGTATGCAGCAAACGTTGGAAGTGTTGTAGTAGTGGACAGATCTGGGAGACCTGTGGGCATCGTCACTGAGAGAGACATAGTCAGATTCTTAGCCCAGGAGATAGATCTAAAGACTCCTTTAGGCCAAGCGGCGAGGAAAAGTTTAATCACCGCGTCGCCTGACGACTCCGTTGTCTCCACAGCTGTCAAAATGATTGAAAACAACATCCGCCACATGCCAGTGGTAGAGGGGGGAAGGCTCGTGGGGATGGTCAGCATAAGAGACGTGTTGAGGGCTTTGTTAACCACCGAGGCTTTTCCATAACCCCATCCCCCATGTCTAAAATTTTAGTAGCTAGAGAGGCACTTAAGTTTGTAAAAGACGGCGCTGTCGTGGGGCTAGGCTCGGGGACTACGGCAAGAGAGTTCATAAAGGCGTTGGCGGAGGCAGGGCCGCGGGACTTAGTGATAGTAGCCACTTCTCTAGACAGTGAAATTTATGCACATGAAGTGGGGCTTGGAGATAAACTAAGGCCTATGTGGGCTGTTGATAAAATTGACGTCGCCGTAGACGGCGCCGATGAAGTTACTAAAGACAAGATTTTACTAAAGGGGAGGGGGGGCGCCCTTTTAAGAGAAAAAATTGTAGACTACGCCGCAGAGGTGTTTGTCGTAGTTGTAGAAGAGCACAAAGTAGTAGATAGAATACCCACTAGAAATCCAAGTCCCGTGGAGGTCCTCCCGTGGGCGTGGCGCCACGTCGTAAAGTCAATAGAGAGAAAACTAGGCTGCGAGGCCCGGCTTAGATACGGCCAGGGGAAGCTGGGACCTGTGGTGACAGACAACGGTACATATATAGTGGACTGGGCCCCCCCTGGACCCGTGGGGCCTGAGGCTGAAGATGAGTTAAAACTCATCCCCGGCGTCGTAGAGAGCGGAGTTTTTAGTAAGAGAAGAGACGCGGTGGTTTTAGTGGGGAGGGGAGACGCAGTCTACAGTTTCTAACTCTCTATTGAAATCTCTATATATACGTATATAGTGTTAGAAGTGCTATTCGTCACTAACGTGGCGTAGTGGTTTGCATATATAGACATCTCTAAAAAACCTTTTCTACACCTCAACGGAGTTTTGTCTCTCAGCGTGTAGACACCCGTCAAATAGCCACTGTATGTCATATTGCCGATCAAATAGCCGTAGACCACGCCGCTGAGATACACACCTGGGGGGAGGCGTTCTTTAATGACATTGGAGATGTCTACGTCGAGGTCTAGATACATTTGAGAAATCTCGCTCGCGGCGTTTATCAACGCGGTTGGCCTTAGCCAATTTATTACCCCGCCGTGGCTATACTTCAAAAATGTAATATTCCACTTAAAGACATCGCCGTCGAATTCCCAAGAGGCCACCGCCCCTTTTAACAACGTTTTGTTTCTCACTTCTCTCAACACAGCGTCTAACATCTCGCCGAGGCGGCGGTAAGTCGACACGTCGCGGGCCGCCAGGGCCTTTTGCGCCAAGTCCTCAGCGGCTTGGCACAACGCCTCGTCTATAGTTTTTGTAAAAGAGCCCCATTGGTCTTTTACAAATTTAACTATTCTAAACCCCTCTAGAGTCTTTTCATATATATGGGCTATAGAGGAGACCACTACTACTGTAGTCAACAGTAGAGAAAACACCACGGCAAAATATATCGACCACCACAGTGTCTATAATTTTTTAAAAATTACTGAAGTAGCTCCACCCCCGCCACTTTAGTCTCTCTCCTCTATACCACACCTGCCCCTCTCCCTGAACTACTTTTGCAAATGGGACATAGGGGCTTTCTAAAACACATCCAGGCCTCGCTGCGAACACAGGTAGGAACTCCTCGCCGCCGTTGAACACCAACTCTTCTAACTCCAGCCCCGCCTCCCCGGCGAATTTCACCACTTCTTCTGTAGTGGGGAGTCTCTCCACTACTATGTCGACGCCCGAGGCCATTGTCCACAAGACGTCTGCAAGCCCGTCTGAAGAGTCCATACTAGCAGATACACACTCAAGAGGGGGAAGAGGCCACCTAGGGTCTGGCCTCTTTAAATACCCCACTCCCCTCTCAGTCACTGGATGGGGGAGGCTCCAGTATCTATAAGCCGCCGCCGTGTAGCCAAAGTGTGGAATTGTGTACAACACGTCGCCGGGCTTTGGCCTCCTCCCCACCTGCGCCTTGGCGTATCCCACCACCGCCACGTCCACCACTACGCAGTCGCCTTGGTTTAAATCCCCCCCTAGGTACAAGAGGCCGAAGTGGCGGCTTGCCTCAGCCACTCCTTTTACTATCTCCTCCACTATGTCTAGAGACGGCGCCGTTATTGAGACTAAGAGGTATTTAGCATCGCCGTATTTTACCCTCACGTCGCTATACGCAGCAGCCACGTTTCTCCAGCCGAAGTCTGCCCATGTCTGGAAGGGTAGTTTTGAAGTAGAGGCCGCCGTGCCGTCTATTTTTAACACCAAGCCGTCTATATATACGGCGTCGTTGTCCTCTATCCCCAACTCTCTCTGTACCCTCTGTAGAAAGATCTTCTCCACTACTCTGCAGTGACTTCTTCTAAATATCTCAAAGTCTCTGAGTCTCCCCCCCTCAGTCTAATCCAGAGGGGAGAGTTTTTACAAAGTATATACCTCGTCCTAGCTCTAGAGTCGTCTCGCTGTAGTAAATTAGCCTCTACTAACTTCTCTAAGATGTGTTTTACTAAAGTCAACGCCACTGGCGCTGTTGTGTCAACTCCGCCGAATTCTAGTACTTTACGCGGTGTAAAACTCACACATGACCCACGGGCCTCTCCAACGATTTTAGACATCCCGGCGTATACTGTTTTTAACACTGAGCGGAAGTCTGATAAATTAAACCGATAGTTCATATAAAGAACCTCCTCCAAAAATTTAACTCCACTAAATAGCCAAACTTGTTTTTCTTGTATAACTCCTGATATTATTCTCCCAACACCACTACCACCACGCCCCTCTTACTCCTCGGCCCATCCATCTCTATAAGCATGACGTCTTGCCACGTGCCTCTGAGTAGTCTACCCCCCACTATAGGCATAACTAAATGAAAGCCGACGAATATATTAGCCAAATGGGCATTGGCGTTGTCGTCAATTTCGTCATGTCTATAGCCAGCGCCCCGGGGGAATAGAGACTTTAATTTTGACAAAATGTCTTCTCTAAGCCTAGCCTCGTTTTCATTAGCCGTCAATATGGCAGTGGCGTGTGGTACATAGATTAACGCCACGCCGTTTTTCACGCCGCTCTTCTCCACAGCCTTCTCTACTCTCTCTGTAATTACTACAATTTCTTCTCTCTGTCTTGTAGAGATGTAGAACTCCTCTACGTAGACTTTCATAGTGGCTATACTTCACAGAAATATAAACAAGACGCCGACTGACACGCCGCTTATTAAATTCACAGATTCGTTTGTTAAAAAGCCCCTCTTGACACATCCAGCTCTCTGAGTCTCCGACACAGCGCCGTTACAGATATACTTTATCTGTAGCGCAGCCCCCAAAACGCTGTCTAACAACTCCCCCACGTATCCAAGAAGCGCCACTTTCCAAAAATCCACCGAAGTGAAAATCTGCGCCAATACGCCTACCGTAAAGGCCCCAGCCAGCGAGGCCAGAACGCCCACAGGCGTTACCCCACCCGAAACCCCCGGCTCTACTCTACGCCATGGGGTTAATATATAACGAGGGGCGCCGCCGTATGCCACGCCTATCTCACTCGCCCATGTGTCGGCTGTAGCCACTGCAACAGCCACTGCAGCGGCCCCGAGGAACTTTACATCTCCAGTCAATATATACAAAAAGGCGAATAACGCAATGGGCGTCCCGACGCCGAAGACTTGTCCCAAAGACCTCCCCGAGACGTCTTTTAAACCAATCGACTTCTTCCAATCCGCCTTGAGTTTTGTAAAAAGTGAAGAAGTGACAAAAAACCACACTAATAGGAGAAACAGCCCTACGTGGGCTAGTACGGCCAAAGACCCCACTACAATAGCCGATGCCGCGCCCCTCGGCGTGAGAAAGCCTCTCCACAAGGCTAAGACGGCAAGGGCGGCGATAGAGCTCAACGCAGCCAGTTGAAACTCCATCGCCTTAGTTACTAAATAAATATTTATTGATTTCTAAAGACATGGATATCGTATCTAGACTTTATCAAAAATACGGCGGCGAGTTAGAAAAAGCGCTTCAACACTATCTCACTCTCGACGCTGCTCAAGACTTTAGAGAAGAGGTGTTGTACCAAATAAAGACGGGGGGGAAGAGGCTAAGGCCGCTTTTGACGCTGGCGACAGCGGAGGCGGTGGCTGGAGAGTGGAAGCCGGCACTGCCCGCCGCCGTCATTGTAGAGCTTATACACAACTATTCTTTAATATACGACGACATAATAGACAGAGGAGATGTGAGAAGAGGCCTCCCCACAGTTAGAAAACTATACGGCGACAATGCGGCTATTTTAATAGGCATATGGTATAGAGAAGCTATTGAAGAGGCTGTTCTAGACACGCCGAAGCCCGTGGTCTTCGCTAGAGAAGTGGCTAAAGTAATTAAAGCAATAGACGAAGGCGAAGATCGGGAGCGTCGTGTAGGGAAAGAGTGGAGGGGGCGGTGGGGGCCGGGGCGGGGAGGTGGG
>CAMLLK010000078.1 GCA_946480885.1 uncultured Thermoproteales archaeon | reverse complement strand
CCCGCCCACCACCCAGATCTACACTCTTTCCCTACACGACGCTCTTCCGATCTAACTCAGTCTTGACCCCCTCCACGTAGGCCCTCACAATTGTGATCTTCTCCCCCACGCTTTGGTAAGGCCCCCCCGCCTTTACTACAACCTCGCCTTCTGTAGCCGTCCCATTTTCCCTCATAGACTCTACCCAATTTCTCTTGTCCAGTATGTACCACCTAGCCCTTCTATATTCCACTACGCCTAACTCACGCCTCCAGTTGAAAAATTTAAAACGTCTCACACGGTCTACTACAAAGCGACTCTCTACTAGAGGAGTCTCTACGGGAACAGCCTCTCCACATGCTTTGTGGTAAAATTTATTTCTATCTACGCCGCTTGCGTGACGGTAAGTTTTTACAAAGGCAGAGCCCGCGGGGCCGAGCCCCAAGACTTTTACTTTTTTCATGCAGACATGCCGGGCTCAAAACTCCACTCGTAATATTCGCTTATCTCTCTTAAAATTAAGTCATCTCTAATAATGTCTCTAATAGACAACACGCCGTGGAGCTTCCCCTCTCTAGTCACTACGACATGTCGAATTCTATATTTATTCAACACCTCTGCGGCTTTAGCCACGTTTTCTTTATAGTCGAGCGTAATTACGTTTTTAGTAGCTATGACTTCACAAGGCTTATCTAAGTCTACGTCGTATGCAACAGCCTTCACAATGTCTCGTTCAGAGACCACACCCACTACTTTATACGGGTCGTCGGGACTCACCAACACCACGAGGCCTACTTTTCTCTCTGTCATGAGGCGAGCCACTTCTCTAATAGTCGCTGTGGGGTATGTTTTAACTACATTAATTTTTACAAAATCGCCAAGCATATATATACATACGACGTACTTAAAAAATATATGTCCCACACTCTTTAAAATAAGTGGACAAGATTAGAAGTGAAGAATTAGAACACCTTGTAGAACTGGCCAAATTAAAAGCGGCTGTAGAGTCGGAATACTTAAAGGAGTTTATAGACGGCGTAATTAGAGAGACTTATCTAAGACTTAAAATTTTTGACGTGTTGTCTCTCCCAGAGGTGGCTCTCGAACCCTCTGAGAAAAAGCCGCTGGAGCAAGTGGTGAGGGCGTTAGAAGAGATGTGTAGAAGATATGAGGGACACCTCGCCGAAGTTAAAAAACTCAGAGAGTTGGCAAAGACGCCTTTGGAGTTAGAACTAGTCGCAGCTTTAGAGAAATCTCTAGAGAGATCTCACGTCAATATTAGAATGCTTATAAACGCCTTGACTGAGTCAAGGAGGTAATTTCATCACCACTCTCCTCACCACTCTGCCGTCTGGGAGTTTAAACAAAGCCACCACTACGCCCGGCTTCCCCGGGGGCTGTAAAACCCAAGCCTTTATCGGCTTTAGGTAGTACCTCCTCTCGCCGACGACTATTTCGTATTCTCTATTGAGTATATCTTCAGCCACGTATAGACTAACGTCGAGGTATAAAAACACTTACTTTAACGTTGAGGCTGTTTTGAGATATTCTAAAAACCCCACTACGCTGAATTTTAGATAGAACTCTAGATAAAGCCCCCCTTTCTCAACTACTTTAGCAACATTTTCGTCAGATTTTGTTAATAAATACAAAGCGTCGTCTAGCGGCATATCTAGTCTATCCCGTAGTGTCTCTACCCAAGTCTTTACTTGTTCTTGGTGTTGTTTCAATAGTTCTACCTTACGCGTACATGAGTAATGGGGGAAACATAAAGTATCTATAGAAAGCCCCCTTAGTCTATCTAAAGACTGGAGGTAGAGGTCTAATTTAAATGGAGGGGGCGTAGTTGGAATAATA
Source organism: uncultured Thermoproteales archaeon (assembly GCA_946480885.1). The sequence goes on along the minus strand of CAMLLK010000078.1, from coordinate 4,099 downwards.
ACGTCGAGCTCAGGTATATACACCCCCGCGCCGTCGCCTACGAAAAGCACGGCCTTGTCTTTATAATAATACATAACGTGGTGTGGGGCATGGCCCGGCGTGTGGATCGCCTCTAAGGCGTCTAAAACCAAGGCGCCGTCTTTCACTGACTTTACTTCACTAGCGGGCGCCGGGGGGCCAAACATCTCGGCGAAGACGCCGAGGACTGCTCTACTCGACTCGTACAGTCTAGAGGGGTCTAATATATGTTTTATATACCTCTCGTGGGCGTAAACAGGCTTTTGAAAATGTCCCGCAGAGCCGCAGTGGTCTAGGTGTAGGTGGGTACACACCACGGCGTCGACTTCAAGAGGGCTGTATAACGACGCCGGGCCTGGGTCTACTACGAACTTAACCCCGCCTACGTTTAAGACATATGTAGTGACCAAGGGGGCCCCCGCTAGATATTTAGTAATTACTTCCATATAGATACAGAGGCGGGGGGGTATTAAACAAAGACTGCGAAAAATTTTTAAATGTGGGACAAGAAGTAGCCGCCCCGGCGCCACGGGGAGCCGTCGATGAGCTACTCCACCCGGTCGTCTAGCCCGGTCAAAGGCGGCGCCGGCTATGGATGCGGGCCTCTCGAGCCCGTGACCCGGGTTCAAATCCCGGCCGGGGCATTAGAGACAGAGTATATATAAACCACGGTGTAATTCTCACTGTGTCTATTAGGTCGCCTTTTGTAGTAGTGATGGGCCACGTCGACGTGGGGAAGACTTTGTTATTAGACAAAATCAGAGGCACCTCTGTGGCGTATAGAGAGCCGGGTATGATTACACAACACATAGGTATGAGCTTCGTCCCGTGGCAGGCTGTTGAGAAATTTGCAGGTCCCCTAGTAGATAGACTTAAACTAAGGGGGAGGATTTGGATCCCCGGCTTTCTCTTTATAGACACCCCCGGCCACGCCGCTTTTTCAAATCTACGTAAGAGAGGGGGCTCTGTGGCCGACTTGGCGATTTTAGTAGTAGACATAACCTCAGGCCTAGAGGACCAAGGCGTGGAGTCTTTAAAACTTATCCAAAGCAGAGGGGTGCCCTTCGTCATAGCTGCGAATAAATTAGATAGAATATACGGCTGGCGATCTGTAGAAAATAGGCCTTTTCTAATGGCGGTGGAGGATCAAGAATGGCACGCCGTGGCTACTCTTGAAGAGAGAATTGGGAAGCTGGCTGATCAATTGTCTAGATACGGCCTAGAGGCCGATAGATACGACAGAGTGAGAGACTTCTCTAGACAAATCCCCATAGTCCCCACGAGTGCAGTGACTGGCGAAGGCGTTGCTGACTTACTACTAGTCCTCGCCGGAGTCAGCCAGAGATTTATACCAAGAGACCGTCTAATAGTGAAAGACGGCCCAGCCCGCGGCGTCGTTATGGAAGTAAAAGAAGAGAGAGGACTGGGGGTAGTGGCCGACGCTATTTTATACGACGGGAGGTTGAGAAAAGGCGATATTATCGTCTCAGCTGGTATCGAAGGCCCTAGAGAGGCTAGAGTTAGAATGATAATAATGCCGAAGCCGTTAGAAGAGATGAGAGACCCAGAGGATAGATATCTTGCAGTAGAGGAGGCAAAGGCGGCGGCAGGCGTTAGGATTGTGGCAGATGGACTAGAGGGGGTGGTGGCTGGCGCCCCGCTGTTGGCTGTGTGGAACCTTGGCGAGTTACAACAAGTATTAAAAACAGTGGGGGAGGAGATCGCCGAGATAAAAATAGAATCTGACAGAGAGGGGGTCATCGTGAGGGCGGACACCTTCGGCACGTTAGAGAGCACAGTGCTCTTCTTGAGGCAGCAGGGTGTACCTGTGAGAAAAGCAGACGTGGGTCCTCCCACTCATAAAGACGTGGTGGAGGCTCTCTTAAGTAGGAGGAAGAACTCCGCCTACGGCGTAATACTGGCCTTTAATGTAAAAATCCCACCTGAAGTTGAAAAAGAGGCTATGTCGTCTGGTATAAAAATTATAAAAGGAGAGATTCTCTACCGAATATTCGACGAATATATAAAGTGGTCCCAAGAAGTGAAGACAAAGACTGTGGAGCAGATACTTTCTCAATTAACCCGGCCAGGCAAGATACAAATACTACCAGGTTATGTATTTAGGAGAAGCGACCCGGCGATAGTGGGGGTAAAGGTGTTGGCGGGCACTGTGAAGCCAGGCGTGACATTGGTGAAAGAGGGCAGAGAGGTTGGCAGAGTGATGCAGATACAAAAATCTGGCAAGTCAGTCCCAGAGATCTCCGCCGGCGACGAGGCGGCTATTTCTATACACGGCGATGTAACTATCGGTAGGCAGATAAAAGAGGGAGACGTACTCTATGTACGCGTCCCAGACGAACAAGCAAGGCAGTGGATATTTCACTATCGACAGTATCTAAGAGACGACGAGTTAAAGGCGTTGGAAGAATACCTCAAATCTAGGAAGAAATAGTGCGGGGGGTGGGATTTGAACCCACGCAGGCCTACGCCACAGGGTCTCTCACACAGGACTTGAGCCCTGCCCCTTTGGCCTGGCTCGGGCACCCCCGCTTGTTGTACTATATACACGAGAATTTAAGTTTTTCCACTGTATAACACTTATAAATGTCTAAGTTGTAAGGGGTATGGTAGAGGCGTTTGTGTTTATAAATACAGAAATTGGGGCAGAGGACGAGGTAATGGACGCTTTGTTAAAACTGCCGGAGGTCAAAGAGGCAATGATTGTATACGGCCCCTACGACTTAGTCATTAAGATAAATACAGACACGGCAGAAAATTTAAGAAAACTCATAAGTGAAAAAATACGTAAGATGCCTAAGATAAAGAGCACGACGACGTTAATAATTGCTAAGTCTATTGTGAAGTAGCCTCGGTTTTTGTAAGTTTTTCAATTTCTTTCACCCCCAGCGCTATCGCCGGCGGACCTGTATAGCCAGGTGGGTACACCACCACGGCGTTTATTTGAACAATTGTGTCAGATATAGTGTTGCCCCTCACTAACTTCTTCTTCCTTAGGCCTCTCTTCGGCGGGTGGTACCCCGGCGGACCGTCTGCGAGGATGTGCTTCTTCACTGGGCCAGGCACGCCTGGATGCATAGGTGCGCCTTCGATGCCGCTGCCGCCGGTTATTCTCACCTTCGCCCCCCTTGGCAGTTCTACCAAGTCTTTCAACACTACTCCATCTATCTCATCTCCAATTTTCAGCCCTACAAATCTCTGGGCCAGGGGGTCTTTTATCTCAAATTGTCTAGCCTTCCCCGAGATGGGGTCTGAGAGCACTAGTTTAAAAGTGGGCATAGAGGCGTGGGTGCCTTGGTTTAAAAACATTTCTTTTTTCCAAACTGTGGAGATGGTAGTCCCTATATGTGGTCCATGGGACGTCTTTGAAGACGTGACTATTATTGTAAAAGAGAGTCTAGTCCTCGCCGTGGGCAAGACCCAGGCGGGGTTTGAAGAGAGAGTTGTAGAGATCAATGATGTATTGGACTTAGTGACGCCCTACGTAAATTTATACGACTACTTTGCGAAAAAAATAGGGGAAGCCCTAGGGGTTAGCTATAATGTAGAGCAGAGAGATATTGTAGACTGGCTCAGAGGCCATGTAGCGTTTATAGACCTAGCAAGTGCCAAATGGGGGAAGTTAATAGACAAAGTGGGGCCTTTCTCTGTGAGGAAAATGTTAAAGAGAGTGTACATGCCCTACATTGGACATACACTATCTTTGACATACGTGGCGTATCCATATCCAGACGCCGTTGTTTATGCTGAGAATAAGGGCAGAGTAATGGCCATTGGCAGTGTGGTAGTGGAGTGGGGCGGAGTGAGGGTGGCAGCGGCAGGTATTAGGACATTGCCCGGCGCCCTGCTATTAGCTCAAGCATCTCCGAATTTAATGCCTACGTTAGAAAATTTAAAAAAGGCGTTGGAGGAGTTTATAAATAACTTTACGTCTATTTCACAGTGTCGGTGAAGTCAAAAGCCAACTCACCCCACTCCTTTGTCTTAGCTTTGACGTAGATTTTATGCACGCCGGGGGTTAATTCCACGCCTTGAAGAACAATCGTCACTTCGTCTCTTACGC
>CAMLLK010000077.1 GCA_946480885.1 uncultured Thermoproteales archaeon | reverse complement strand
CGAGATAACCGTTCGTGACTGGAGTTCAGACGTGTGCTCTTCCGATCTGAGAGAAGTAGCCACAGTATTGATGAAGTACGACCTAACGAAAGTCCCAGTGGTAGATAGAGGCGGCAGATTACTAGGCGTAGTGACGGTAGACGATGTATTAGACGTTGTGAGACACGAGACTTTAGAGGAGACGTTGGCTGGCTTTGGAAAAATTAGAATAGGCTACATTGACAACTACGTCCTCGCCTCAATAAAAAGCCTATACATAGCCAGAACCCCCTGGATACTATCTCTCGCACTGCTCAGCTTCTTCACAGCCACAGTCATCGCCGCATATGAGTCTGCGATTGAAAAATATGTAATACTAGCAGCCTTTATACCGTTGATAATAGACAGCGGAGGCAACATCGGCACACAAGCCGCAGCGCTAGTCCTCAGATCATTCGCGCTCGGCCACCTCGTCCTAAGAGATTTCTACAAAGTAGTTAGGAAAGAGTTGGCCACGGGGTTCTTAGTGGGACTCTCCGCCTTCCCATTAGTCTTCGCCATGGCAGTAGTGTTGTCTCTAGGCATTGGATACACTATGTGGGAAGCCGCCGCCGCGGGGCTGGCCATAGGCCTCTCTATAGTAGCTACTCTAACCGCATCGGCCATCATAGGCGCTTCTATAGTCTTCGCGGCATATAAAGCCAAGATAGACCCAGCCACTATGTCTGCCGCCACCATTACTACAATAGTAGACCTCGCCGGGACGTTTCTCTACTTAGCTACATCTACTACGATATTAACAATTATATATACATAAAAATACTTACATATGAAATACGCCGAGGCGCGAGACCTATACGCCATTGGCATATTCCTCTTCCTCAAAGGCCTTATAATACTCCCAATAGCCGCCGCGGGTCTGCCCCTCATAGCGCTTGGCGCCCGCGGCCTCTCTGCCCACTACAACAATCCGGGCATATACAACGGAGCTAAAGCCGCCGCCCTCGCCGCAGCGGTGGGCTTTACTATATATGCGATATATTTATACGCCATAGGCGTAGTCCACAGCCCAGTGGAGTACCTCAGACCTTTGAAATTAGCTTCTACAAACCTCGAGACTAACTTCGCCCTCTGGCCTGTGGCCATGGCCTTTGCATATTTTATCTACAGAAGTCTCAAGTCGCTATACCAAGCCACGGCGAAAAAATCGCTCAACACGGCGGCCAAAATCACTTTGGCAGGCGGCCTCCTCCCAATTACAACAGTGGGCATATTTATCATATACGCCGGCCTCTTCCTAGCCCTACTGGCCACCTTCAACCTCACCCCGCCCAAACGCTCCCTGCCTAATTTGACGTAAGACACAGCCGTAATCGACGCCCCCCCTCTTTATACACGCCCCCACGTCCACCTCCACGCCGTCTATATATACAACGCCTCCGTCGCCCACCACCACCTCGTGACGTGCCGCCATGTCGTATAAGAAGTCGGCCACAGCCCCGCTCAAAAAGCCGCCCCCCCTCTCGCCCCTCCGCTTCTGTTTAGGCGTCGGGGGGTAGTACAACACTACACGTACCCATACGCCACGGCGAAACCGCCCCTGGACTTCAACTCTATACAAGCCACTCCCCAACTCTACGCAAGACACAGACTCTAGAATCTTTACCAAACGGAAACCCTTTATTAACGGAAAGACCCTGCCCCACACAGCACATTTAACTACAGTATCTACACCACCTCTAAACACCCCCTCTACAAGCCAATGGTCAAGACCCCCCACGCAGATAGGACGTAATAAAAACAGCTACACCAAATGCCGAACTTTAGCCCCCACGCCGCATCTCTCGGAGTAGATATTTCGCAAAACAACACTCTAAAAAACGGCGAGTTATCTCCCAGCCGGCGACACGCCCTACACACCGCTTAAAAACGTCAAAGAAGTCTTTACAATATCGCAGTTGTAACTTAAGCAATTAGACACATTGTGGATTTAAACCAACAGATCAATACATTCGACTGTCTAAGTTAGAAACTACTGGTGTAGAAACACTATTGAAAGAGGCCTCTGTGTAAAGATCTCAGAGGCACGCATTGAGAAGCCGTAGGGCAGCGACTTACTCCAACGTCTATCAAAAGCGTCGTAGTCTCATCCAGTTCTGAAAAAGGCGCCTACTGCCGGTGCAAAATGCACATCAGTAAGAGGTCTGACTAATCTTAACAATTAGACACTTATATACAAACGCCCGTGTCGGCCTCTATGGATTGTCTCTCCGCCGTTGGCTTACTCCAATCTCAACTCTTCTGTCTAGTTAAGTATTGTATAACTTCTCCCCAGAGGTGGTACATGCCTTTTAGTTGAGCGAGAGGCGTTCCTGTGGTCATTCTCCAGACGAACCAGCGGTAGAATTTATCGCGATCTGTGACGTCTGTCCAGGGCGACGCCTCAATTTCCAACACTCCACCTGTTAATTCATTTGCTATTGCTTTAGCAAGCGTGGAGGCTTGCCAAAGTGCGCCCCAGCCCACTGGGGGGAGTTTTAACTTCATGAGCGAGGTGTCTCCGATTAGGTAGACTCCACGGTGTTGTGTCTCAAAGGTGGCCGGGTCCACCTCTAGCCCCGTGGCCAGTGGATGTTCTACGATTGTGGGGACTGTGACATGTAGTGTGTCGTCGAGTGGCGGTGGGTCTTCTGTAATCTCTACGCCAATGGAAGCGGCCCACTTCTTCGAGAGTTCAAGAAAGTGGGCGTAGTCGCTAGAGACGTAGATTAAGTGGACTGACACTACTCTCTCTGGGTGTCTACTCTTTATTGAGTAGGCGACTTCTTGAAACCCCGCCACTGGAGTGGCTGTGTTTACTACAAACCTTACCCCACTCAAATTTTGTATCCTCTCAGCGAGGGCTCTGGCGCCCTCCACCGACCAGTACTCCACACTGCCAAATTTGAGGCCGCCTGGGGCGAGTACTACGTAGTCCCCACAGAATTGTGTAGTCGACTTGTTGAAGACACTGACGCAGTTCCTATCTACCCAAGTGACGTGCCCCTTGACGTAAGTGACTCTATTCATGTGGCGGAATGGGAAAACTAAATCGTCGAAATTCACAACGCCGGCCACCGCCATGGGGATGCCTGGCGTAAATTCGTGGGCCTCTCTGGGGTCGATTAATAATATTGAGAGGTCCCCCCCATTTGACTCTCTCGACGCGTCGAGGTGTTTTAATAAGTTGTAGATGAAGTATAGACCCGCCACGCCTCCCCCTACTACTACGACATTCCACTCACGCCTCCTATCCTCCATGCGTCAAATACGTCGTATATATATATTTTTTACGCAACCCCCTATTTTACTAAATCAAGGGCAAATTTTGTAATTTTCCATGGGTCCCACCCCTCATGTGGCTGAGGCGGGGGGGCTGGGGGGGCGTCTGTCAACGTGGCGCATATGGCCCTCGCCCCGCCGGCGGCAGAGATCTCCAAGGCCTCTTTTATCTTCTTCTCCTGGGCTAGGAACATCATAGTGGATATGGCAAAATTACGCGCCGGCCCTCTCCAACGGTGTGCGTAGTACATAGCCTGCGCCAGCTCTAGCCAGTGGGAGACGGCCTCTGGCTTTATACAAATTGTACTCGGGGGAGGATTATGCGGCGGATTGTCTACCTCTCTTATATCTATACAAAAGTCTGGGGCGCAGGCCACTACAACTGTACGCTTTCAAATATGTGTTTTCTATAAAACTTCTGTGTTATCTGCGGCCTGGCGTTTGTCAACTCGTCCTCTGGCAGTATAGACATGACGTCCCAGCCTATGTCTAGAGTCTCTTCGAATGTACGCCTCTCGTAGTAGCCTTGTTTAATAAACTTCTGCTCAAAGGCGTCTGCAAAACGCAGGTACCTCCTCTCGCGCCAGCCTAAGTTCTTCTCTCCCACTAGAGTGGCTAGGCTTCTCAACTCCAAAGCCTTGCTGTAGGCCGATATCAATGTATTAGCCACGTCTTTGTGGTCTTCTCTAGTCTTGCCCTCGCCTATGGCGTCTTTAGCCAATCTCGAAAGAGACATAATCACGTCGAAGGGCGGGTAGATCCCCCTGCCCCACATAGCTCTGCTTAGTACCAACTGGCCCTCTGTGATGTAGCCAGTGAGGTCGGGGATGGGGTGTGTGATATCGTCATGCGGCATTGTCAAAATGGGGAATTGTGTCACCGAGCCCTTTTTGCCGTGGGCTTTGCCAGCTCTTTCGTAGATTGTGGCTAAGTCTGTGTACATATACCCCGGGTATCCGCGGCGGCCGGGCAGCTCGCCTCTGCTAGAGGAGAGCTCTCTCAAGCCTTCGCAGTAATTCGTCATGTCTGTAATAACGACAAGGACGTGGTAGCCCAACTGCCAGCCTAGATACTCAGCTATTGTGAGGCCCACTCTGGGGGCGAGTATACGCTCTGCCACTGGGTCAGAGGCTAGGTTTATCACTGCCACAGCTCTCCTCAAAGCGCCGGTTTTTCTAAACTCCTCTATGAAGAACAACGCCTCTTCTGTCTTGACTCCAATCCCGACGAACACCACTGCGAAGCCCTCTTCACTGCCTCTAACGGTGGCCTGTCTCACAACTTGTGCAGCCATCATGTTGTGTGGAAGACCTGTGCCGGAGAAGATAGGCAGCTTCTGGCCTCTCACTAATGTATAAAGGGCGTCTATGGCGGAGATCCCCGTCTCTATGGGCTCCTCGGGGTACTCTCTGGCGTATGGGTTAAGCGGCTCTCCATTGACGTCGCGGAAGTCTTCAGGCGGGGGTGGCGGCATGTGGTCTCTCGGCTGTCCTTTGCCGTCTAAAATTCTGCCGACTAGTTGTTCAGAGACCGGTATTTTTAAAGTCTTGCCGTAGAATCTCACAGTGGAGCCCTTGGCGGGGAGGCCCAACGTGCCTCCCAAGACTTGAGCCACGGCGTAGTCAGTGGCCACTTCTACCACTTGTACTCTTCTAGGCTCTCCGTCGGGGCCAATCACTTCGCCAATCTCGCCGTAAGAGACGCCTCTAGTTTTTTCAATAACAATAAGGGGGCCCTTCACCTCTCTAACTGTGTTGTATGAAACTACTGGAGAAAGCATATGTCATAGATAAAGTTGTTTTATATATCTTCTTAATTCTCTTTATGAAAGCGGGGGTAGTGGGGCTTGGGATCATGGGCGGGGCAGTGGCTACACATCTACATAGATGCGGCCTCTTAGCAGGTGTCTACAATAGGTCTTTAGATAAGGCGCTTCGGTTTAGAGAACTTGGCGTATATGTAGCCAAATCTCCAGGCGATTTGGCAAGACATGTAGATGTTGTGTTAATCTTTGTGTCAGACGGCCCAGACGTAGAGGAGGTGCTATTCGGCGCGGGGGGCGCGGCGTGGGTTAGTGGTTGTAGATATGTCAACTAACTCGCCCAGGTGGGCTGTGGAGTTTGCAAAAAGGCTGGGAGCGCTGGGAGTGGAGTTTGTAGACGCCCCCGTCACTGGCGGGCAGAGGGGGGCGGTGGAGGGCACTCTAGTGGTGATGGCTGGGGGCAGGGAAGATGTGGTGGCGAGTCTAACCCCAGTTTTTAAATGTTTTTCAAAAGAGGTAGTGTACGTAGGGCCTGTGGGGAGCGGCCAGGCTTTGAAGTTAGTTAATCAATTAGTCGTGGCGTTGAACACTGTGGCTATGGTTGAGGGGATTAGGCTAGCCGAGGCGCTGGGGCTCGACTTGGGGAAGGCGGCTGGGGTTTTGTCCAAGGGAGCGGCGAGGTCTGGCTCAATTGATTTATACCTAGATAAATTATTGGCGGGTGACCTTTCTCCCGGCTTCAAAGCCGCTCATTTAAAAAAAGACCTTGGCTATGTGTTAGAGGTGGCTAAGTCTCTAGGCCTAGAACTCCCCGGGGCTGATCTAGCATTTGAGTTGTATAAAAAAATGGTAGAATTGGGCTGGGGTGAGTTGGGGATCCACGGATTGGGACTAGTCTATAGATAGGCG
>CAMLLK010000076.1 GCA_946480885.1 uncultured Thermoproteales archaeon | reverse complement strand
CCACCACAAACACAACGTTAACGCCGGCTTCGGCGGCTGATTTAAACAACTCCTCCGGGTACGCGAGGGAGGCGGCAATGGAGAAGACGTCTACGTAGAGGCGTTGAAAATCGGCCAGGGAGGCCGGTCTCAGGACAAACCGTCCCTTCTTGGTCTTTTTAACGGCCATGCCACCTCTCCACCAAGAACTTGGCTGTGGCGAGGGGCACCTCCTCGCCCACGAGCTCCAGCACCTCAAGGCCGTTGCACTTAACCACTATCCGCCTCGTGATTGAAATCACGAGGATTTTGTACCGCGGCGAGGCGTAGAAGGTGAGGTCTACCCTCTCGGCGGCGGGCTTCGCGTATAGCTCCCCGTTGGCCGATAGCCGCCCTCTACACTCCACCTCTGCCTCTGCCACGTATACGCGCCTCCTCTCCGCCTTTTCCAGCGCCTTCTTATACCGCCGATACAACATCACCGCTGCCACGTGGGTGCAGACGTCCCGCTGCCTTGCGAAGCCAAACGTCGAAAAGTAACAAGTGCAGTACCAACGGCCCCCCCTCTCCGAGTACCAGACTTGGTAGAGGGGCTTCCAATCGCAGAGCTCCCTCCTGCCCTCAACTAGGTACAGCCCAAACTTCAGCTCCCTCACGTCTCCAAGCCTCATAATGGCCCTCTTAATCCAGCTCCTAGACTTGCCGGGGAAGTCCTGTTTGAGCTGCAACTCTCCTAGTCGCCGAGTGGAACGCGCCAAGCCACAAGCTGGTGCAGAAGGTGGGGTTTAAACTGCGGATGTACATATACGGCGGCAGGCCGCTCGGAAACTCCGGGGGAAGGTGTCTTAGCGGAGTTGAAGCCTATGAGGCAGTGGCTGAGGCGCTTGGGAAGAGCAGGGGCTATGCCTGCCTTCCGGACGAGCCGTGGGTGTGCACTGCGCTGACGCCTTGGGATCTCCTATCCCGCGGAACTCCTTGCGTTGACGAGTCGTTATACATCGGCAGGTTTTCCTTTGGTAAAGCGCGGGGCGATCCCGGAGTAGACGTCACCTCTCTAACGCCTGACGGGTATAAAGAGCGCTACGCAGCCCACTTTTTATACGCCATAGAGCTTTAAAAACCCGTTGCCCAGTGGGATTTATGGAGCCGCGGTCTTTTTACGACGTTACAGAGGCCGAGGACAGGCGAGAACTAGCCCAGTGGATAAAGGCAGGGGTGTTTAACTACGCAGTGTTAATTCCAGAGGACTTGCCCAAGGTCGAGATAGTGGAGACCTTCAAAATGGCTGGGTTTAACCACGTTGAAATAGACGACTCATCTTGGCCGCGGCGTATTGTAGTTAAGACGGAGGGCGGAAGCTATATCTTTAGAAAAGTAGAAGAGGGCGTTTATAAAATCGAGAGAAGTTAGCCGATTAACAGTTTTTCCGCCGGTTTCTGTTCAACCAGTTCACCTCTTCGCCCACGCCCTTTCCACATCGTGGCGCCTCTGGTAGCCAGCTTCGTACGTGCCCAATGGGGTTAGTATATTTCTCCTAAGGCGTGAATTCCCAGCTCTCCCAGCCCCTTCTCCACCATTTTTTTATACAGCTCAAGGGCCAGCGCTGTTGCTGGTAGCGAGAGGCTTGCCCTATTGGCCAATTCCATAACGTAGGACAAGTCCTTTTTTAAATGCGCCGCTTTGAAACCCGGCGTCAAGTCGCCTTTTAATAACTTAGGCAAGTAGAGCTCAATTGACCCGGATCTCGCCGCGCCGCCGGTTAACACCTGTACCACTTTATCCATATCGAGACCAAGCGCCTTGGCGAGCCGTAGCCCCTCGACCATAGCCACTGTATTCAACGCCGCTACTACTTGATTTACCAGCTTCATTGCTTGGCCGTAGCCCACGGGGCCTACGTACACAATGTTCTTGCCAAAGGCTTGAAACACTGGCAAAAGCCGTTTAAACAACTCCTCCTTTCCCCCAACCATAACCGTCAAAGTCCCCTCCACAGCCCCCTTCTGGCCGCCCGTGACCGGCGCGTCTAGGAACTCCACGCCGTACTGGGCCAGCCTTTCGGCAAAGCGGCGGGCCCAATCGGGAGAATTAGTAGACATGTCGACGACAATTAAGCCCGGCCTCGCCCCCTCGACAATGCCGCCGGGGCCGAAGAGGACTTGCTCGACATCCGGGGCGTCAGATACCATTATAATCACGACGTCAACTCTTTTTGCCAAATCCCCCGGCGATTGAGCCACGTAGACCCCCAGCTTTTCGAAAGGCTCGGCCTTTGCCCGCGTCCTGTTGTAAACTGCGGCAAGCAGGCCGGCTCTGTGGAGGTGCATAGCCATAGGCCCCCCCATTATGCCCAATCCCACAACCCCAACTCTCATGTGCGATAACGTCAATACATTTAAAACTGTTTTTTACTCCCCTTATGCTTACCCCAGTAGTTTCCTACACCACCGTGGAGAAGTCAAAGGGCCATTGATAGTGATTGAGAAGACGAGGGGAGTTTCATATGGCGAGGTGGGCGAGGTGATAGGACCCGACGGAGAGCCCAGACGGGTTCAAGTAATTGAGGTGGGGACTGACTACGCCGTGGCGCAAGTGCTGGGAGGCACTCTCGGCTTGCCGGCCAAGGGCTCTACTGTTAGGTTCTACGGGAAGACTTTGAAAATCCCCGTCTCTGAGCAACTAATCGGCAGAATACTCGACGGCAAAGGACAGCCGAGAGATCACATGCCGTTGCCTCCTCCAGAGGACTTCCGCGACGTAAACGGAGAACCTCTTAATCCATACTCCAGGGAGTACCCAGAGGAGCCTATAGAAACTGGCATTTCCGCAATAGACGGCTTATACACCTTAGTGAGGGGGCAGAAACTGCCCATTTTCTCCGGCACAGGCCTGCCTCACAACTTAATGGCGGCTCAAGTAGTGAGACAAGCGACAGTGAGGGGCAGCGAGGAGGAGTTCGCCGTTGTGTTCGTCGGCGTGGGCATAAAGACAGAGGAAGCCCTATTCTTCATGGACGAGTTTAGAAAGACCGGCGCTTTAAGGAGGGCCGTCGCCGTCCTAAACCTCGCCTCAGACCCTGTGGCTGAGCGCATCTTAGCCCCCCGCGTGGGGCTAACCATCGGGGAGTATCTAGCCTGGCAACTGGGCTATCACGTCCTCGTCGTAATTACAGACATGACTAATTACTGCGAGGGCTTGAGGGAGCTCTCCTCAGGCCGCGGCGAGTTGCCAGGACGGCGCGGCTACCCGGGCTATATGTACACAGACCTCGCCACGATATACGAGAGGGCTGGCAGAGCCCGCGGCAGGAGGGGCTCAGTCACACAGTTCCCCATCCTCACTATGCCTCACGACGACATCACCCACCCCATCCCTGACTTAACTGGCTACATCACAGAGGGACAGCTGGTGTTAAGCCGCGCTATGTGGGGCAAGGGCATCTATCCTCCTTTTGACGTCATTATGTCCCTAAGCCGTCTCGCCAAAGACGCAATAGGCGAGGGCAAGACCCGCGAGGATCACAAAGACGTGGCCAACACTCTCATAGCCGCCTATTCAAAGGCGCTTGAGATTAGGAACTTGGCCACGTTAGTGGGAGAGAGGAACTTAGGCTGGCGCGAACGGCGCTACCTCAGATTCGCAGACGCCTTCGAGCAGAGGTTTATAAAACAGGGCTATTATGAGAGGCGCAGTTTTGAGGAGACGTTAGACATAGGCTGGGACGTCCTATCAATACTCCCAGAGGACGAGCTCACCAACGCCCGGCCGCAGATAACGCAGAAATTCTACCGCAGACATATTTTCGAATCCGTCCAGTTGTAACTCCCATCGATTTTTGAGGCTATTAGCCGCCGGAAGAGGTAGCGCGACGGCGCTAGGTAGTAATACGCGCCATCCGGTAAATGGGTTGTGGCTTTAAGTGAGGAGGTTTTGAGAACGGAGATTACGCTGGGCATGCGTTAATGATAGGGTAGGTAGCTCGCTACACGAGGAATGGATATAAGTGGGGGAGAGGGGGTGTGCATGGAAGAGGAGATCATCCCAGTCTACGCCCAGGGATTTTACGTAGTGTCCCAGGGGGTTGTTAACATGATAATTATCTTCGACTATTTGGACAAGGGGCAGTATTACTACAAATTGCTTAAGAGAGGCGGAGAGGGGCTGTCCCGCGAAATAGCCACTGTGTGGGAGAATATGCAGAGGTTTATGGACGAGGAAATTGTTAGAGTCAACGGGGAGAGAGTTCGCCCTGTTCTCCACGAAGTGTACATAGCCTTGAGGGGATCTCCCACAAGGCCTTACATTACGTTTATAGGGTCTTTCCCCGCGCCGCTGAGGCCTGGGGAGAATCTTTATGAGAATTACTACGAGGAGGAAGTGGCCGAGTATGACTACGAGGCCGTGTGGATATTCCCCAAAGGCGCTGAGGTGTTGGAGTGGCACTTCGGCGGGGAGGTGGAGACGCCGGAGCCAAATATATTGCGAGTTGTCGTCGCCAAGGGTACTAACGTGGGCGGTAGAGAATATATAAAATTTAGGATGTAGCTCGCCCCCAATGGCGCACTTCCTCGCGAGTTTTACAGAAAAGCGGTGAATAGCGGGGAGATCTCGCCAGTCCCGCCCGGGCGTTTATATCGCCAACAGGGCGAGTGACGAGCTCCGCCGTCCTAAAGAGGCGCGAAAATACAATAAGGCGCTTTTATCACTTCCCCACAGCCTTGCCATCTGCCTAATGTGACAGTTCCGCCCACACGCTCGCCGCCAAGTCGAAGTTCCTCGCCGTCAAAGCCTTGCGATACGCGCCGCAAAGGGCTGTAATACCCGGGCGTTTCGCGCAGAATGTTATTAAAAATTAGCGTTTTATTTGACGTGGACGTGTGGTATAAATTGAGGTATCTTTGGGCCAGCCTCACCTACAGGGGGAGGCCTGTGGTTAGGCGAGTGCGTTATACAGAAGACATTGTGGAGGAGGTGGTGAGACACTGCCCAAGGCCGTACAGAATGATGTGTTTCGCCGCTGTGAGGGAGCTAAACCTCAGCCTCTCGGCCATAGCAGACGCCGGGAGAGACGTGCCAACCGCCGTGGCTCTGGAGGACGTCACCTCGGGGAGTCCGGACATGCCGCGGTTTTGGAAATACATAAGAACCGGCGACCCGGGCCCTGAGGCCGCGACCTTATTGCAAAAGTGGAGAAGTGCCTTTCGCCCCCGCTAAATAATCCTCTTCCAATAGCGCATGGCGTCTCTCAACACGGCGGACTTGATCTCTCCCAGCTCCTCCGGCGCGTAGGGCAAGACGTCAAAACTGTGTTTTAAGTCGAGGCGCGCCTCCACCTTAGCCACTAGCTCCAGCCGCCTCAGCCAAGGCATTCCTCTAAACGCAGGCGAGACGATTACTATATCAACATCGCTGTCATAGAGCCAATCCCCCCTAGCCCAGGAGCCGAAGAGATAAACGGCATCAACCTCAACGCCCTCCCGCCTAAGTGCCTCTACTAGCTTTAAGATTTCGTCAACAACTTCCTTCGCCATATATAAGCGAGGCGAGTCTAATTAACTCCTTGGCAATTTCCAAGGCGTATTCAGCCTCGCGTTTAGTGAAAAGCTCAGAGGGGGGACCGCCGGCGGCGTCTGGACATCTAGAAGTGGCGTAGTATTTAGTGAGAACTGCCAGCCCGTCGACCAGCTGGGGCGAGAGCTCTGCCCCGTGTTGTTTAAGCTCTCTGTACAGTTCTAACAAGTTGTGCCTTTTGGGAGGCTCTCTCCTCGCAAAGACATAGAAAAGGGATTTTAACACTTTCTCTGCCGCTTGATGGGAGTAAAAGGCAGAGGAGTGGTAAACCCCCGCGTTAAATAAAAGCTCGGCGGTTTTGCAGTCGCGGATCCCCTCTCTGAACCACATTAATGCCTCTTCCCTCATGTCACCTGCTCCAGTACTATCCCCCTGCCGGACTCAATTCTAACTCTAAACGCCTTAGACTCATGCGCCGTCATTCTCATCTTTTTAATAA
>CAMLLK010000075.1 GCA_946480885.1 uncultured Thermoproteales archaeon | reverse complement strand
TGTCTATTGCCGAGGTAAAAGAATGCCTAGAGGGCTGTAAGTGGACGTGTGGCCCCGCGGACTTGGGCTGGTCGCAGAGACGTAGGCACATGAGCTTGGCAAAAGCTATAAGTGAGGCCGGCGGGGAGTTGATATATGTAGACGGGAGAGAGTTTAAATTCGGCGGCACCACCGTGGCTGTTTCGCAGCCGCTTTGGCACGGCCCCACGGGGTCAAAGACTGGGAAGGTGATAGCCTTTGCGGTAATAGACGGCGAAGAGAGATTGGTCTTTGTCCCAGATGTAGAGGGTCCAGTGGAGAGAGAGCCTGTGGATTTTATAAAGAGTATAAACCCCACGGCGGTGTTCATCGGCGGCCCCCCTACTTATTTAAACTGGGAGGTGGAGAAGGCGGTCGATAATTTAATTGAGATAGTTGAGCTGAGGCCGAGGTTTTTAGTGGTGGGGCACCATTTGTTAAGAGACATAGATTGGAGAGAGAAGATTTCTAGATTGTACACATATGCAGATAGGAGAGGCGTCGAGGTCGTGACCTACGCAGAACTTTTGGGCAGGCCGGTGGAGTTGTTAGAGGCGTCTAGGCCGAGGCTATGGGGGGCTAAGAAAGTTTAGTGAAAAAAATTATTAAATAACACATAATTCTAACTATGTTTGAGCTTTTTAAAATGTCGTGGCAAGGGCTGTGGGAGCGGAAGGGCCGTACTATAGGCGCCATTATTGGTGTCGTTATTGCCTTCACTGCGTTGAGCTATGCGTTGTTGCTGGGGGAGACATTTAAGGCCTACTTAACAGACTATTTTACAAAAAATTTTCAGACTAATCTCATCTCCGTCAGCGGCGCAATGTTCACAGACGCTGACGTGGCCACGCTTTCAATGATTGAGGGAGTGGCGTCTGTAGTGCCGATCGCCACTGCCCGGGGGGTGGTTAAAACAAGCAGCGGCTCTTCTATACCAGTTACACTCTACGGCCTAGACCCCTCGTACTTGGAATTTGTTTTGCCTAGAACTGCGTTGTATAAAGGCGACATGTTTATATCTTCCAACTTCGTATTAATTGGCTACTTCGTCTCTTTCGACAGGACTACGGGCGAAGAGAAAGTGTCTGTGGGGTCTCCTGCCTCGCTATCTGTGGGGAGGCGTTCACAGACAATTATAGCATCTGGCGTCTTGTCCACGGGGACAATTGCCTTCTTCGACACGAGGAGGGCTGTCTTGATTGACATAAATACATTTAGACATTTGACAGGCGTAACTACATACAACGTAGTTTTGTTGTTTGTTGACGACACGTCGAAGATAGAGGCAATTAGTAGAGAGATTAGAGCAAACTTCCCAAACGTAGACGTAGTGTCGCCGCTTGCCGTGTTAGAGTCGATAAATAACTTCTTCACCTCTTTCCAAATGTTTTTGGCAGTGGTGGCAGGGGTGAGTACTTTAATAACGGCGCTGTGGCTCTACGACACTATGTCTATTAATGTGTTACATAGGACTAGGGAAATTGGGATTATGAGGTCTATAGGCTTTAGGAGGAGGCAAATATTGACTCTATTCCTAGGGGAGGCTTTTCTAATCGCGTTGATAGGAATAGCCATTGGCATGGCGTTGTTAATACCGTTGTCAAACGCAGGTCCTGCGGCGTTGTTTGGGCAAAGGACTAGTAGCGCCGCCGCCGGGGACTTCGGGGCTAGACACGCGTTCATCATGGAGATGGATAAACTAGTCCTCGACCCAGTAACCATTGCGACTACGGCATTTATAGTGTTGTCTATAAACTTAGCCGGCGCGCTTCTACCTGCAATAAGGGCGAGTAGAATAAATATCGTCCAGGCTCTGAGATATGAATAATGCGTTTTTTCGTCGACGTTGTTATCGCAGCTTTAGCTATCTACGTGGCCTATCGGACTTTTAAGGCGTGGAGACAATTGGCGGTGTGGTGTATATAAGTCTTTTTTCAACAAGCCCCTTTCTACTAATAATATGTATCTAAACTCTCTCTAGAACTAGGGCCGCCCCCTGCCCCCCACCGACGCAGAGAGTGGCCACGCCGAAATCCACCCCGTCTATTTGTAGTTGTCTAGCCAGCGTCCCAATTATCCTCGCCCCGGTGGCCCCCAGGGGATGGCCAATGGCTATAGCGCCTCCTCTAGTATTCACAACTTCGGGGTCCAGGCCTAGTTCTTTAATTGCGTATAGAGTCACTACGGCAAACGCCTCGTTGATTTCCCACCTCCCAATTTGTCTAACTGCGAGCCCTGCCTTTTCCAAGGCCTTTTTCGAAGCGGGAACAGGCCCCATGCCCATCACCTCAGGCGGCACGCCGGCGAAAGCAACTGCTCTAATCTTCGCCAGAGGCTCCAGGCCGTATTTTTTAACAGCCTCGCCAGAGGCCAACATAACGTAGGCCGCTCCAGAGTTGAGTGGGGATGAGTTACCCGCTGTGATGACGCCGTCTGGCTTAAAGACGGGCGGGAGCTTAGCCAAAGCCTCTAGTGTGGTGTCCGGCCTCACCGACTGGTCACTATTTATCACACGTCTCTGCCCCTCTCTCTCCACCTCTACTGGGACGATTTCTTCTCTAAAGTAGCCTTTTTCATACGCCTCTACGGCTTTTTTATGACTTCTATAAGACCATGCGTCCATCTCCTCTCTCTTTATCCCAGAGACCTCAGCCAATCTCTCTGCGGTGAGGCCCATGACGTAGCCAATGGGGAGGTTGTATAGCCTTACGTATTCCTCCTCTGTGAGAAACTTAGGGTTTATCTCAATGTGGGGGTTTTCGTACATGGGGTTTTTTGACATCTTCTCGACGCCTCCCGCAATAACTACGTCAGCCATACCGGTGGCGATTTCCAACGCCCCAAAGCCCACAGTAGTTATCGAAGAGGCGCATTGTCTATCTATATGAGCCGCTGGTATTGTATAGGGCAGTTTGGCGGCGTATACTACATGCCGCCCTCCGTATAGCCACTGTTCTCCAACCGGCAGCGCAGTGCCAGTCAATAAATCGTCTACCGCCTCAGGTGGGATGTGAGTCTTGTCGAAGAGATGTCTAACAGCCACCGCCGCAATCTCCTCTGGCCGGAGGTCCCAAAAGTCGTCTCGCTGAGGCTCTCTTCTAGAAAATCTAGTAAAGGCAGTTCTGGCGAATGCCACTAGATAAACGTTTTCTATTTTCCTACCGACGGTAGTCATAGTATATTATCTAAATAGGTTTATATACATTGAATAGACAAAATTTATTTAAAACAACGGCTTCTGGACTTACATGTTGCCAAGGGCGTTTATAACCTCTGTAGTGGGGTCGTGGCCACGGCCGCAGTGGCTAATTGAGGCCTTTGAGAGATTTGAAAAGGGGCAGTTGGACCAACAGACATTTTCTCAATATCTCGACGACGCTGTAAAATTAGCGATTAGAGACCAAGAGGAGGCTGGCCTCGACGTAATTACCGACGGTGAGCAGAGAAGAACTTCATTTGTGGCTTTTGTTGGTCAGAAAATTAGAGGGTTTAAAATTGTGAGAGTAGAAGAGCTACACCCCAACGCCAGAGAGATTATGAAAAAGTACAAAGCCCCCCTCACTCTATGGCGTCCAGTGATCGCGGGGTATATAGAAGACAGCGTCCTCGCAGTAGATGAAGTCCAATACGCAAAGAAAGTAGCCAGTAGGCCTTTAAAAGTGACGCTGCCGTCGCCCTATTTAATTATGTGGGAGGCTTGGCATGCGAAAATTTCGACACCCTACTACCCGAGGCCAGAAGACGCGGCGGAGGCATATGTAAAAGTGCTGAGGAGAGAGGTGGCTAGGCTAATCGACGCAGGCGTTGCCTTTGTGCAGTTAGATGAGCCTATGTTGGGAGATTTAATTGAGGCTGAGCAAGACAAGCCAGATCGGTATAAACAAGTGGCGTCGGAGCTCTACGGCCAGAGATATAGAGGCCTTAGAGACGAGATACAACTAGCAGTGGACTTAGTCAACGAAGTCGTACAGGGCTTCGGCACCTCTGTACGTATAGGCATGCACCTAGACAGGTGGCCTACTGAAGACTCCCCAGTGGTGGGCTACGAGAGGCTGGCTCCCCATGTCTTTGACATAAAAGTGAGGCAGTACGTAGTGGAGTATAAACACCCCAAGATGGGGGACCCTGTGGAGTTTGTAAAAATACTCCCTAGCGACAAGGAAATAGGCCTCGGTTCTATCGACGTAAGAGATCCCAAGAGAGTAGAGACTCCGGAGGAGGTAGCTGCCCACGTAGAGAAAATTGTAAAATACGTCGACCCCACGAGAATTTGGCTCAACCCAGACTGCGGCTTTGCGCCTGGTATGTATAGAGCCTTCCCCAGGTCTGTGGCTTTAGAAAAATTAAGAGCTATGGTAAAGGCGGCGGAGATACTTAGGAAGAAGTACTGGTGGGCCTAGAGCCTCTCTGGAAGTTTGTTTTTAAACAAATAAAAGAGAGGGGGGTCGACTCTATTTGTCTACCGAAGCGGCTTAAGTGTAAGTGGGATCTGCCCCAGTGTGTAGCATTGTGGCTAATAGTGGGTAGATACCGCCTCTGCCCCGGCGAGGGGGTGGGAGATGTGGCAGGAGAGTGGGGCGGGGTGAGACTTGTGTATAGACAAGGGGGTCACGTCTGTAGGTGGAGACTCGAAAAGAGGTGCCCCACGCCGTTGTCTATAGAAGAGCCGCCCGGCGGCCCTGTGTTTATAATAGACCTCTCTCTATGGGGGGAACACACAGAAGGCGAGAAACACGAACTGGTTGAACAAATACTCACATCGCTCTATGTAGTGAGGTCTGTATGGTGGGACGGCGCTCTGTGGATTACCAACACTCCAGAGGAGTTTATACACCTCTTCCAACTCCATGCGAGGGGGTTAGTACATAGAGTAAATATAAGACGGGACTTTCCGCCTTTGAGAAACCCAGTGGTTTTAGACCCAGAGGGGGATTGTGTATTTACAGAAGAGACAGCCGCCGCCCATAGTGAATTTATCATAGGGGGGATTGTAGATAAAGAAAGGACGGCGAAGAGCGCTACTAAGAGACTGGCGCAGTTGTTAGGAGTTGAGAAAAGGTGTAGAATTGAGCTGAGGGGGTCAGTGGTAGGTGTTCCAGACAGAATTAACAAAATAGTTGAAATCGTGTTGTATACTCTAATGGGCAACTCACTAGAGAAATCTATACTCAGAGCCCAGGCTAAGAGAGATAGAGTTTACCGCCTCATGTGGGAAATCCAGAGGAGGTCAACACGTCGGCCAGACGGCACCTTGGCGATAAGTCGCGAAGCGTTAAACGAGGCGAATTGGCTGGGGGCATCAGAAGAGGAGGTCTTAACAGCGTTGAAAAAAGTCAAGGCGGTAGTAACATAGCCGAGGCTGTTTGTGTCTGAAAAATATGTTACCAATTTTGGAGAAGCCAACGTCAAAGTCCTATAAAATTGTAGAGACAGAGAGGCCTTGTGGAAGTGCCTTTCTAAAAGTTAAAATTTTGACTACTCAAAAGGCGGCTTTTACACAAGATGCAAAGAGCCTAGTCCACAAGTACCCGCCATTGGCCTGTACCCGTATTGACAGTCCTCAGCTTAGTGACTTACATACTAAGCAGTGTTGTTAATTGCGATTTCACTCGCCTCCTTAACAATAGACCCTTTCTCACCAGAGTATGATGGAAAAAGACGAATAAGAGCGGGCGCCTCAATTTGTAGGAGAGGCACAGGCGGCGATGTTAAGTGTCTATTCTCGACAATTTATAAAAAGTTGAAAAACTATCATGTTCACCGCCGTGGTGGTTCAAAGTCTCTCTTCTAACTCAGCCACGAGACTCTCTAACTCTTCTAGAGCCTCTTCTACCAAGTCCCAGTCTTTGTCGTCCAATGCGCTTCTCAACAAGTCTCTAATGTCTACTAGCCTCTTAAGTTCTTTTTCCATAGCGTCCCAAACTAATTACTATATTTACTTACTTCTTACATTTCCCCACACGGCTATGTGGAGCCTGGGGGTTACTCTAAGCCCCCGGGCCACTG
>CAMLLK010000074.1 GCA_946480885.1 uncultured Thermoproteales archaeon | reverse complement strand
TTTCCGCTCTATTTGGGAAGACGTAGTTTGAGTCACCGTATGTGGCCTCCATAACTAATATATCTGGTCTCTCTATAGAGTCGGCGGCGTCGGTAGCGATAGAACCCACTGTATTGAAGTCGCCGGTGAATAAAATCTGAACTCCCCCCACCTCTACTAAATACATCACACTTCCTATGATGTGGCCGGCCTCTAGCACTGCCACTTGGACGTCGCCTATTTCTAATACTTTCCCAGGCGCAGTGGCTATACGCCGCGGAGGTAAGGCGCCTAGACGTGCGGCTAGGGCTTTAAAAGTCTCTTCAGACGCCACTACGAATTGACGTAAGACGTGTCTCGAGACGTGGTCGCTGTGTCCATGAGTCACTAACACAAAGTCCACGCGGCCTCTCACCGGTTTGTATGGATCTACTACAAATCTCACTCCTTTGGCCTCGACGTAGATACCCCCGGCGAAGTAAATATTCACAATACACCAACCCCCCCACTTTTTAAAAATTGGTAAAAACTTAAACCCCCAATCTATCAATTATGTGATGTAGTGTCCCTTTGCAGACTATGTGAAGAAGTACGCCACAGTCTGAGAGAGTAGGCCCTCACGCCGAGTTTTCTCAAACTTTCAGCCACTTCTCTACTTAGACTCCCGCTGTGGCAATAAAAGACATATACTTTGCCGCCTGTTTGTTCTACAAACTCTAAGACTTTGTCTGGGTCTACTCTCACAGCGCCGGGTAGTCGCCATTTTCTATACGCCTTTTCGTCGCGTAGGTCGACCACAACTGAGCCGGGGGGCGGGGATTCAATTTCTAAATCTGGGGGAGGCGTCAGAGACTCAAGGTGGCGTGGCAGCTCTGTTTTTCTCAACACCACTGCGTTTTTCACAACTTCCTCCACGGCGTCGTGTATGGCTAAGTCTATCTCCTCTACCTCCCACCTCAAAGCCCACTTCCTCGGCCTTTTGCTAAATATAGCGCAGTACTCAGACATAGAGGCGGAGAGGTCATATGTCCCAATTTTCTTCGCCATGGCCACTATCTCATCTTTGTCTAACCCAATCAACGGTCTAAGAATGGGCAGGTCTATCCCCCGCTCAGCTGCCGCAATTGCTTGAAGTGTCTGTGAAGACACTTGTCCCAGCGACTCGCCGGTGACTATGGCGGCGGCTTTAACTCTCTCCGCCAGTCTCACAGCGGTGAGATACAACGCCCTCTTAAACGCAATATTCCACAACTCCTCTCTTACCTTTTGTCTAATTGCCCTAGCCACCGGGGCGCAGTCGCTATAGATAACCTTGGCGTTGTAGCCGTAAGACCATTTTAACAACGCCTTGATGACTAACAACGCTTGTTTCAACGCCCAAGTCCCGCCTAGATTACAATAAAACACATCTACATGGGCGCCTCTTCTCATAGATAGCCAGGCGGCCACCGGCGAGTCTATGCCACCTGACACCAAAGCCAACACCTTGCCTTCAGAGCCCAGAGGGAGGCCCCCGGGACCCTCTATAATTTCTCTATATAGATACGCCCTCCTCCCCCTCACCTCGATGTAGAACTCCACCTCTGGATTTTCTAAATCCACCAAGCCCCCCTCGGCCACTAAGGCGGCTCCAACCGCTGCGGCGAGGTCTATAGACTTAAAGCTGTGTCTACCGACCCTATGCACTCTAACCGCAAACTTCTTGCCTTTCACTTCTCCTCCCCAAATCGCGACGGCTGCTTGTACGACTTCTTGAATATTTTCAAACCTCATCATTAGGCTCGGGCTTAGAGACTTAATGCCAAATATGTGAGAAAGTGTTTTTTTTAGACAGTCTAAGTCTCCCCATGCGTAAAAACGGCCGGGCTCCCACGCCAGCTTAGCCCCGCCGCATTCTCCAGAGGCCTCTCTCGCCGCCCTTAGTAACAATTTCTCCATCTCTACCCGAGTCTTTCCACTCTTTACAGTGAGCTCCCCCAGTCTAATCAACAATACTTTTTCCATTAATCTATAAATATCCGTAGTCTTTGAAAAGTCTCTCCATTGAGAAATACTCTGTAAAGTCCATATATGCTTGATAAGCCACGTCCCAATATTTACCGCTGTAGTACGCCTCCACCGCCTCAATTACTTTTTTTCTAAACTCGGCGTATTCTCTAGATTCTATATCTGGAGAGTCGAGAGGCAGTAATCTATCGCGGTCTTCTCCAAAAAGCCAGCCATTTACGCCGTCTTTAACTATTTCCACCACCGCGCCGTCTCTAGACGCCACAGATGGCACGCCGTTCACCCCCGCCTTCATAAAAGAAGTGCCAGAGGCCTCCCAACCGCTGAAGGGCGTGAAGAGCCAGATGTCAGTGGCCCAGAGGATGTGTCTCATGGTAGATACGTCTAAGTAGGGGAAGTAGTAGACGTTTTCTAAAGACTCGGCGGCTTCTTTAAATCTCTTCATCATCTCCACGCCGAAGTGGTCCCGGGGGTGGGCTCTGCCTCCGAGTATAAACACCACATCTCTATTCAACTCCTCTAGTAGCTGAAGCACAAAGTGAGGCCTTTTATACTGCGTGACTCTCCTAGCCCAAGACAACACTACTTTCCCTCGTGGGTTTATCCCAAGGGCCCTCAACGCCTCTTCTTTTATTTCTTTTCTAATTTTCACCAACTTCTCTACGTCTTTTACCCCCGCCAGCTTTGGGTGGCGCCACCGAGGCACCTCTACGGCGTTTGTCACCGCTTTGACTTTATGACAGTGGTGTGGGAAGGTGTTACACGTCAACTTCACCATTTTTCTAGACACCACCACGCCCTCGCCGGCCATTGAGAGGCCGACTTCTGTCAAAACCACAGGCTCCATAGCCATGTCGAATCCAAACTCTTCTTTGAAAAACCTCTTGTGGATTGTGGGGTGTCCCCAGGGGGCTGGTGTGTGTATTATAAGCCGGGCGTGGGGGTGGCGTCTAAAAAATAGAGAAAATACAGTATAGGCCTCTTGTAAGTCGAAATATTTGACTCTGTCCCACCCGACATATCTATCAACGTAATTAACAGCCGCCTTGCCTAAGATAAGATATTTATAAAACCTCTCGGCCTCTGTGTCTTCAAAATAAAGCCTCCTAGCGGCTTTTACAGCCCACTCCGGCTTTTCTACATTTACAAAAACCGCCCTCGCCTCCCCTATTTGATAGACGTAGTACGATACCACTACCCTCTCCCCCCTCGCCTCGATTTCCGAAGTCTCTAAATACTTTAGATTCTCTAGAGTATTTCTCTCACTCCGAGGCGTCAATTCGCCGTTTGTTTCAATATATTCGACATACCCCTCTGGGTAGAAGAGAGTAATTACTGTATATGGCACTCCCAGCCGCGCAGCCGCGTAGAATTTATCACCCTCTAAGACGCCAAGGCCACCTGCGTAGTTTTTCACTACGTCTATCCCAAGCTCTGGGGTAATTGATACAATCACAGCCACGCGTGTGCTAGGTTTTAAAAATTATATGTAGTTCTCTAACTGCGCAGCCACGTCTCCAAGGCCTAGTCTCTCAAATGTTTCTCTCGTCGGCACTCCCTCTCTACTCCACCTCCTGATTTCATAGTAGTAGTCTAAGAGTTTATTATAGCCGTCGTAGTCTAACCTTGCCCCCTTGAGAGGGCCTACAGTCAGCGGCTGTTTAAACCACTTCTTTGGCGGCATGTCCATCTCTCTACTCCAGCCTCCGTATTCTCTAATCCAAAAAGCTCTAATCAATGTATATATCCTATCCCCCACTTCGTTAAAGTACTCAAACCCCACGTCTAGCCCAGTGGCGGCTTTAAACAATTTCACATACCACTCTAGAGATAGCCCCACCTCTACCCACGGGAAGCGGCAACCTACAAACGTCTCGAACCAGCCCCCTCTAACCCTCTGGAGCTCTACTACTTTCTCTGCCTTCTCTCTGCCGTAGCCCAATCTATCTGTCTTCACCTCCCATGCGATAACCCAAGCGTCTTTGTGGTGCGCGCCTATGGGAGACGTGGCATAGGCAAGCGCCATTGCGGGAGCTGCGTGGCAGTCGTACGCAGAAACTTCCAACCCTTTCACATGCATTGCGAAATCCTGACCCCCTATTACCTCAGCCACTTTCCTCACGCCGTCTGCTAAAACGTCGCCGAGGCCTCTCCTATAGGCGATGTCATAGGCCAGTTGTTTAGCAGATTCGTAGTCCCCCCACTCTAACACAAAGCCCAGCCTCTCCCCCAGCCCTCTCTCAGAGGCCTCCATGACGTAGCCTAAGACATTGCCTAGAGAAATAGTGTCCATCCCCATGGCGTCTGCAATTTTATTTAACTCCCCCACTTTTGTAATGTCGCCTATACCCAAGTTCGACCCCAACATCGCCAAGTTTTCGTAGTCAACCTCCACCGTCCCGCTCTCCGACGGGACCCAGTGGCCACATGCCATAAAACATAGTGGACACGACTTGAGGTCTGTCTCTAATGCCTCCACCACTGCTCCCCCGATTTTAGAAAATTCTTCAAACTGACCCTCTGTGAAGTTATACGTCGGCAACACGCTGGCCTCTTGTGCCCACTCCACAGTGGCAGTGGTGCCTTGTCTCATCCAGAAGTTGTAACTAGGGCTACTAGAGCCCTCTTTTACAGACTCCACGGCTAGTTTTTGATACGTCTGTCTATCGGCAATAGGTATCTCGCCTCTCCCTTTCACCACCACAGCCTTTAACAACTTTGAACCCATAACTGCGCCCATGCCCGGCCTCCCCCCCGACCTACCTCTGTGAGATACCACAGTGGCGAATTTTACTAAATTCTCGCCGGCTGGTCCAATTGTCACAACCGCGGCGTCTCTGCCGTGTATTTTCTGAAGCCTCTCCTCAGCAGCCCATGCGTTTAGTCCCCATACGTCTCCTGCATTTATAAACTCCACTCTCTCTCCATCGATGTAGAGGTAGATAGGTCTGTCTGCTCTCCCTTCTATAATCAAAGCGTCGTAGCCAGCCTTTCTTAAATTTACGGCGACCCACGTCCCTATATTCCCGTCGCCGTACCCCCCCGTCAGAGGGCTCTTAGCAGCCACGACCATCTTACCGAAGTTTGGACCAGGTAAGCCAGTTAAGGGACCAGTGGCGAAGATGAGTTTATTATAGGGAGAGAGGGGGTCTACGCCTGGGGGGAGCTCGTCCCATAGAAGCTTTGCAGCGAGGCCTCTCCCCCCGATGAATGTCTTAGCAATAGAGGCGTCTAACGCCTGTGTTACGGCTTTCTTTTTTGTTAAATTTACTCTAAGCACTCTCCCTTGCCAACCAGCCATATTAGGAGTTAGATATTATTATAAATGTGTTACCTATATCATGGACGTAGTGTTGTTTTTTGAAGTACACCAGCCGAGGCGGGTGAGAGCAGACCTAGTCAGAGTTTTACCAAAGAGGCCACTAGACGAAGAAATTTTTTACGTCGAGTTGGATAAGTCTATTTTTGAAAGAGTTGGGAGGAGGGTCTATGTGAAGGCCACTGAGATTTTGTTAGAGGCGGCGCGGGAGATTCCAGACTTCAAAGTGACGTTTAGTATCAGCGGCTTGGCACTTGAGTATATGAAAAAGTGGATCCCCGAGGCCGTGGAGCTCTTCCAAACTTTAGCCTCTAGAGAAGTGGCGGAGTTTGCCGCCCAGACTTATTTCCACAGTCTCGCTTGGTTTATAGACAGAGAGGAGTTTGTAGAACAGATAAAAATGCAAGCCGAATTAGTAGAGGAGGTTGTTGGGTATAGGCCAAAAACAGCCGAGAATACAGAATTTATCTACAACAACGACGTGGCTTGTACCCTCTATTCATTAGGCTACTCTACCGTCTTGACAGAAGGAGTGGATTGGGTCTTAGGGTGGCGGTCGCCTAATTATGTATACAAGGCCTGGGGGTGCGACGCCCGTGTGTTAGTCCGTAACTACCGCCTAAGTGACGACATAGGCTTTCGATTTGGCGCAAGGTGGTGGGACCAGTGGCCGCTTACTGCTGATAAATACGCCACGTGGTTAGAGGCAACGCCGGGAGATGTGTTG
>CAMLLK010000073.1 GCA_946480885.1 uncultured Thermoproteales archaeon | reverse complement strand
TGCATTTCCCGACTATCTGCCTAGATTTCCTAGAGAGTACGACTTTGATATCGTCCACATGTGGCTCGACTTAGAGGTGAGGCCGGAGGATGGCGTGGTGGAGGGCGTTGTGAAGTATAGATTTAAACCACGTATAGACGGAGCTAAGTTTATCCTCGACGCCGTAGAGATGGAAATCTTGGGCGTTAACTACGATTTCTACTACGACGGAGAGAGACTAGAGGTGAGACATCAGTGGAGAGCTGGCGAAGAAGTGTCAGTAGAGGTGAGATATAGAGCCAAGCCGCGGGTGGGTATGTATTTCATAAAGCCCAAGGGGGAGAGGAAGAGTTACTACGTGTGGACTCAAGGAGAGAGCGAGTACAATAGGTACTGGGTCCCCTTGCCAGATACTCCTAATATAAAATTCCCCTGGACTGTGTCTATTATAGTGAAAAAGCCTCTAGTAGCTGGGAGCAATGGTGTTTTAGTAGAGGTGAAAGACCTCGGAGACCGTCAAAAATTTGTCTGGGAGTTAAAACACCCAATGTCGCCGTATTTACTCGCCATAGCTGTGGGGGATTTTAATATTGTAAAAGATAAATGCGGCGGCGTTGAGCTCGAGTACTGGATACCTAAATACATCGCCGATGAGAGCTGGCGCCATTCATTCTACAACACGTGTAAGATTATGGAGTTCTTCTCTGACTACTTATGCGAGACGTACCCCTATGAGAAATACGCCCAGGTGGTGGTGCCTGAGTTTATCTACGGCGGTATGGAGAACACTACATTTACAATTCTCACAGACTGGACAATCCACGACAAACACGCCCACTGCCCCTATACGGGCTTCCCGTGCCCCGATTTTGAAGACTTCTCCTCCGACCCCCTAGTGGCTCACGAAATGGCCCATATGTGGTTCGGCGACTTAGTCACAGCGAAAGATTGGGGCCACATAGCTATAAACGAGTCTTTTGCCACCTTCGTAGAGGCTTTGTGGACAGAAAAGTCGAAAGGGAGAGATGAATACCTCTACGAGATTTATACAAACTTTAAGACGTATCTAGGTGAGTACTCTCGCAGATATTCACGCCCCGTTGTCACTAACATCTACAAAATCCCAGATGAAGTATTTGACAGACACGCATATGAAAAGGGGTCTGTGATTCTCCACATGCTGAGGTCTCTACTAGGCGACGAGAGGTTTAGAAAAGGCTTGAGGCTATTTTTAGAGAGGTATAGATACAAATCTGTCGATATTGAAGATTTGAGAAAAGCCATGGAAGAGGCCGCAGGTGTGGACTTAGAGTGGTTTTGGCGTCAGTATTTCTACTCCGCGGGCCACCCCGTGTTAAAAGTGTCGTGGTCATACTCAGAGGGGTCTCTCAAACTACAGATTAAACAGACTCAGAGCGACGACAGCTACCCTGTCTACACCCTCCCCCTCGACGTCAAAATCGTATATGAAGACGGTAGAGTGGAGACCAGGACGTTGAATATAGACGACAAAGAGATTAGTCTGTATATACAGAGTAAAAAGCCGAAGTACGTCTGTGTAGACCCGGCGTTTAAAATAATGAAAAGTTTAGACTTGCAATACCCCCTAGAGTCTGCAATCGCTATGTTAGAAGACGACGACTTGTACTGTAGACTCCAGGCAGTGGATGTCTTAAAGAAAAACGGCGGCGCTAAGTCGGTTGAGGCTTTGAGAAAGGCGCTGCACGACAAGTTCTGGGGGGTGGCAGTAGAGGCGGCGAGGGCGTTGGGCGAGGTGGGCACTATCGAGGCTGTGACTACACTTATTGAAGAATTTGCTAAAGTACAACACCCAAGAGTGAGGCGGGCTATCGTCGAGGCTTTAGGCTCTGCGAAGAGGAAAGAGGCCGCCGAGTTTTTAGACAGAGTTGTCCACGACGTGGGGGAGAGCTACTACGTGAGGGCAGAGGCAGCTCGGGCTTTGGGGAGAGTGAAGTGGGAATTTGCAGAACATAGTTTAAAAAAGGCGTTGGAGTATAGAAGCCACGTAGAAATAATAAAGAGGGGGGCCTTGGAGGGCCTTGCAGAGCTGGGGACAGAGGACGCCTTGAGGACAGTCCTTGACTATACTAAAGAGGGGGTAGACACGCCGGTCAGAGCTACAGCTGTATACGCACTGGCAAAATTCGGCCCACGGCGTGAGGTGCTTGAGGTTGTTAGGAGTGCGCTCCGTGACGAAAACTATAGAATTAGACAAGCCGCCGTGGCTGCCTGTCTTGAACTCCTCGACCCTAGACTCATTTCAGACCTACAAGAACGTGTAGAGAGAGACTTAGACGGGAGGATTAAACGGATGGCAAGAGAAGTAGTGGATAAAATAAAGAAGTCTATGGAGAGAGGGGCAGAGTATCAAAAGCTTAGAGAAGAAGTTGAAAAGTTGAGAGAGGAGTATAGAAAGTTGGTAGACCGTGTGGCCAAATTGGAGAAGTAATGCCTGTCAAGATCGTCGACCATATATATGCGCAATATTTATTGACTAAATTGAGAGATAAGTCTACCAACGGGCTAGAGTTTCGAAAAGGCTTAGTAAGACTGGGCAGAATTGTAGGCTATGAGTTAGTCAAAAGCTTTCCCACTAGATACGTAGAGGTGGAGACTCCTCTGGGGAGGGCCCTGGGTGTGGATATAATAGGCCTCAACCGAGTGGTGATAGTCCAAGTTTTAAGAGCCGCTATGCCATTCGTAGAGGGGTTGTTGAAAGCTTTCCCACAAGCTCGTCTCGGCGTCGTAGCGGCTAGGAGAAAAGAGGATGAAGGTGGGGTGTCTGTGGAGGTCTTCTATTCAAAAATCCCAAAAGTGGGGCTTGAGGACGTGGTGGTGGTGGCGGACCCCATGTTGGCCACTGGCCGCACTATGGCTAGAGCTATTGAAGAAGTATATAAGTCTGGGTCTCCCAGTAGGTTGATTACAGTGTCGTTGATCGCCACGCCGGTGGGGATTGAATACGTCTTGTCAAAATTCCCACATGCAGAAGTCTACGTAGTGGCTATAGACCCGAGTCTAGACGACAGGGCCTTCATAGTGCCTGGCTTGGGAGACGCGGGGGACCGCGCCTTTTCTACATAATAAGTAGAAGCGCTACGTAGACCCAAAACCCCGCCGCCAAGTATACGAGATAGGGCACGCCGTATTTAGCCTTTATCCAACTCTCTCTAATTTCCACGTTTCTGGGGTTGTACTTTTCTAAGTCTTTCACTTCGCCCACTATGTATTTCAGCGGGTTTTTAACAAATTCCTCTCTTGAAATACATATATGCGTAAGTTTTTCTAATAGAGACATAGGACACGGCCTTTTTCTATTTTTCAAATATAGCCAGGTCATGGTCACGGGGAGCAGCATAGACCCCCCCACCACCACTACCATAGGCGTTAACAACAGAGGCGACAGCGGCGGGGCTGTCCCCACCGTCGCGATTGCTATAGAATCTGCATAGCCGGACCCCAAGAGCCTTAAGACTATTGAGAGTAATACACTAAGCGCCAGGGAAAAGAAATAGAGTGGGTCTCCCCAGTGGGCATATAGTAAATACGCCGCCGGGGGGGCTAGCGTTAGTAAAATTTTCCAGTCTATCTCTCTCGTCTTTATATCTTGTACAGCGGCAATAGTTAAAAAAGTGGCGAGGGCTAGAATTGCGATTTCTACTGGAGCCATTTTTTTAATTGATCTATCCGTGGAGTAGTTAGTGGATCTACGCCTCTTTTTTCAGCCAGTCTTATTGATGCCACTCCTACATCTCTTAAAAATGTCAACACTCCTCTAGTGGTCATCTCTACTGTGTATAGAGACCCGCCTAGTATCTCTAGTGTCGCTTTTATCCGCGTCTGGTGTTCAGGCGGTATGTGAGGACTTGTCAAAACCACCACGGGGCGCTCCGACCCCTCTATCCAATTGTGGTGGGCCTCTGGCACTATCTCCACAGAGGGCTCTATTTTTGCATTTTCATTAAATTCATTTTTTACACGGTAGGCCACTCCTCTCATAGACTCAGGCGCCACTACAGTTGGCCTTTTGTCAAAATCTATAACTAATTGATATATTAATGCGTCGTTTAACGGCTCTAGGCCGTCAGGTATATCCACAGCCACTCCGTATATCTTCTTTACAATGTTTAAAGCCGCTGTTAATAACTGAGGTAGAGCTGCACGTGGAGCAGACGCCTTTGGCACAATTACAGTTGGGACGCCAGCCTTTGCCAACTTGCCCCCAGTGGTTATCGCCACTGTCGGTATCCTCCTCTCCTTGGCGTATTGTACAGTGTATAAAGTCTCCACAGTATTTCCAGAGTAAGACACAGCGATTAAAAGGCCGTCTCTAGCCTTTAGGAAATAGTCCTTTACAGGTATAACTTCGACATCCCACTTCCACACTATTGAAAAGTCTCTGAGGAGATCCGCCACTACGCCGGAGCCCCCCATGCCGCTTATATAAAGTCTTGGAGTGGGGGCGATTTCTATTAATTGCCCATCTACTACGTAGCTCTTAGGTATGTCTATGTCTTTTAATATGTATTTTTGCCAATTGAGATAGTCTTCTAACACGTCAACATTTCTGAAGTGTTTAAATAATTATACCGTGCTGTATATATGCCTAAGTTTTCTGTAGTTGTAAATGGAGTAGAGATTTCCAGAGAGTGGGAGTGGGACAAGATATTGAAGGTAAAAGAAGAGTTGAAAAAATTGGGGTTTAGGTGGGACGGCGCCTCTTGGAGGGGGAGAGTCCTAGACTTAGCTATATTCGCCCGTCTAAAATATCTACTCGACCTGACTTATGAAGAATACGTCTCTCTACTTGCGACGTTGAGTAGAGACTCCTCCACGGGGGTGGTGGTAGTAGTGGGCAGGCTGCCCGAGGAGTTGAAAAAAGGCGTATTGGCCAGCGAAGGGGAGACTCATGTCTTGTCGCTTAGCGGCCTTCTCCGCGGCCTTGTGGCGAAGAGTAAAGACGTGGCTAAGTACAGAAGCTATGAAGAGTTTGTCGAAGTATGTGTACAAGACCTACGGCGTCTCCTCCAGGGGCTTCAAATATGGGGAGATTTAGAAACCGCCTTGTCTAACGCCAAGGAGTTTGTACTAGCTTCTAAAAAGACTAGAGAGTTGTTTGAGAGGAGGAAGATGTGGAGGGCGGCAGCTGTGGGGCCTAACTACGCGAGGCTGAACTTCCTAGCATCTGGCCTCTTACAGAGACTTGCCGAGTTTAAAATGAGGTACAACGTCGTGACTAAAGACGGTGAGTTAGAGGGGAGAGACCTACGGCTAGTAAATGTCGAAAAGGAGGGGGGAGGATATGTGTTAAAGTTCCCCGTCTTCCTCCGTCGGGCTGT
Source organism: uncultured Thermoproteales archaeon (assembly GCA_946480885.1). The sequence continues at coordinate 768 of CAMLLK010000073.1, read as the reverse complement.
TATAGATGTGTTGGATGAGTTCGGCTACGGAGTTGAAGAAGTAGAGGTTAAATACCCCGAGGTAAAGTACAAAAAAGACTTCTCTCTCTTTCCGTTTCAAAGAGAGGCTGTGGACAACTGGGCGGCGCATGGGATGAGAGGCACTGTGGTGATCCCAACAGGCGGTGGAAAGACTTTCGTAGGGCTAGAGGCTATATACAGAGCCGGCGTGTCGGCCCTCGTCTTAGTTGTGACTAAAGAGTTGGCTGCGCAGTGGGCTGAGCGAATTAAAAAACACCTCGGCGTCTCGCCGGGGATGTTAGGCGGGGGGTATAGAGATGTGAGAGAGATCACTGTGGCTATCTACAACTCCGCAGTGAAGTACGTAGACCAATTAATGGGGAAATTCGGCCTTGTGATTTTCGACGAGGCTCACCACGTCCCAGCCGAGACGTTTAAAGAAGTGGCTTTGGCCCTAGACTCGCCGTTTAGACTAGCTCTTTCAGCGACTCCCGAACGTGAAGATGAAAATGAACATCTTATCTACGAAGCAGTTGGGCCGTTGGTCTATAGAGCCTCTTATAGAGCTATGATAGAGGCCGGCCTTGTAGTACCGGTGGAACACTACAGAATATATGTAAGACTCACTGACGAAGAAGCTGCGGCATATAGGGCAATGCCAAGCGACAATGTAATTTTATTAAGAAACGCAGCTGCCAAGAGTTCAAAAAAGTTTGACATAGTAGTGAAAATTGTAAAGAGAGAGGTAGAGCAGGGCTCAAAAGTATT
>CAMLLK010000072.1 GCA_946480885.1 uncultured Thermoproteales archaeon | reverse complement strand
AGGTCTTCGGTGTCGTTGATATATTGAAAAAACTTTCGGAGGGGTCTATACTCACTATAGACGAGGCCTACGCCTTGGCGAGGGCTATTCTCGGGGGGGAGCTGGGGGAGGTGGAGACGGCTGCGGCTTTGACTGCTTTGAGAGTGAGGGGGGAGTCTCCAGGTGAGGTGGCTGGGTTTGTAAAACTGGCTAGGGAATACGGCGTGAGAGTGCCTCTCCGCGTAGATGCTATAGACACCGCGGGCACTGGGGGAGACGGGGCTAGGACTATAAATCTCTCTACAGCCGCGGCGGTGGTGGCGGCTGCGGCGGGGGCTAGGGTGTTGAAACACGGCAACCGCTCAGCCTCGGGCTTTTTCGGAAGCGCAGACTTTATGGAGGCGGTGGGGTACAACTTAGAGGTGGGTCCCGAGAGGGCGGCTTGGATGGTGGAAAATATTGGATTTGCTTTTGTCTTCGCCCCTAGGTACCACCCGGCGTTTGCAAAAGTGGCTCCGGTGAGGAGGAGACTGCCCTTTAGGACTATTTTCAATATTGTCGGGCCTCTCTCCAACCCCGGCTTGGTGCGTAGGCAATTGATTGGAGTGGCTGAGGAGAGGCTTTTAGACGTAGTGGCGGAGGCCGCCGCGGCTTTGGGGTTTGAAAAAGTTTTAGTTATACACGGCGGCGGCTTAGACGAAGTCTCCCCAGAGGGGCCTACTGTAGTTATTGAAGTGGGCGGGGGGTCGGCGGATAGGTATGTAGTTACGCCGTCTGACTTGGGGGCTCCTGTGGTTAAGACGCCTAGGGCCGAGTCTAGAGAGGAGGCTGTGGAGAGGGCTCTTAGGGCGTTGAGAGGCGAAGATAGAGACGGAGCTGTGGCGGTGGCTATAAACGCGGCTTTTGCTCTTTACGTAGCAGGCGCCGTGAGAGACTTTAGAGAGGGGTATGAAATAGCTACGGCAGTTATTGAGGAGGGGGCTGCCTATAGGAAATTAAAAGAGGCCGTGGAGGCGTCGCGATGAGAAAAATACCGCTGTCTAAACTCCCCACGCCGCGGGAGCTGGCGGCGTCTCTATACGGCTCTGGAGAGTTTGTAGTGTTGTTAGAGTCGGGGATGGGCTACGCAGAGAGGTCGAGGTATACGTTAGTGGCTTGGGGAGTAGAGGAGGAGTACGTCTCCTACGGGGTAGACCTCCAGAGAGTTTTAGAGAGGGCGTACGGGGCGTTGTCTAAATACCCGTCGCCTCTGGGGGGCGACGTGGTTGTTGGTTTTTTGACATACGACGCCGCTGCGTATATAGAGCCGGTTTTGTTAAAATACGGCAAGGTGGAGAGGGGGGCGCCGGCGGCGGTTTTCGTAAAGCCCAGGGGGTATCTACTATACGACAAACTACTAGGCCGCGCCTATTTGGCTGGGGAGGAGCCGCCCGCCGTGTCTAAAAGCCGCGGGGGGGTGGAGGTGAGGCGTTTCGCCGGGGGCACCGACCACTTGGCTTTTATGAAGTGGGTGGCGGAGGCTAGGTCTAGGATTAGGGATGGGGAGGCTTTTCAAATTGTTTTGTCTAGGTATGAAGATTATATAGTAGAGGGGGACTTATTCACATTGTATGAGAGGTTGGCTGAGGTGAGCCCCACGCCTTATATGTATTTTATGTATTGGAGAGATGTGGCTATATTCGGCGCGTCGCCAGAGCTTTTAGTTAAGACAGTGGGAGACCGCGTGGAGACCCACCCCATAGCTGGGACTAGGCCGAGGGGGGCCACTGAGGAGGAGGACTTGGCGTTGGAGGAGGATATGTTGAGAGATGAGAAAGAACTGGCAGAGCATATAATGTTGGTGGATTTGGCTAGGAACGACTTGGGTAGAGTCTGTAGGCCTGGGACTGTTAAAGTAGACGAGTTGTACGCTGTGGAGAAATACAGCCGGGTTCAACACATAGTGTCTCGAGTCTCTTGCGTCATGGAGAAGAAATACACGCCGGTGGACGCCCTACTGGCGGCGCACCCCGCGGGCACTGTCACGGGGGCGCCGAAGGTGAGGGCGATGGAAATCGTCGCCGAGTTGGAAGAAACCCCTAGGTGGGTCTACGCGGGGGCTTTGGGCTTCTTCGCACCTGCTCTTTCTGAATTCGCTATTGTGATTAGGAGCGCCGTGGCGAGAGAGGGAGTTTTGAGAATACAGGCGGGGGCGGGGGTTGTGTACGACTCGACGCCTGAGAGAGAGTTGAGGGAGACACAGACAAAATTAAAAGCTTTGAGAGAGGCTCTGGGGGTATGGACTTGACGTTGATAATAGACAACTACGACAGTTTTGTCTACAACATCGCGCACTACGTGGCGGAGGCTGGGAGTAGGCCAGTTGTGTTGAGAAACGACGAAGTGACTATTAAACTTGTGGAGAGGATTAGGCCAGATAGGATAATAATCTCCCCCGGCCCCGGCCACCCCGCCAACCCTAGAGACGTGGGGAACTCCCCCGACGTCGTGAAAGAGTTCAGTGGGAGACTGCCCATATTGGGAGTGTGTATGGGACATCAAATAGTGGGGGTGGTCTTCGGCGCCTCTGTGCGGAGGGCTAGGACTATAAAACACGGCAAGACGAGCGAGGTGAGACATAGAGGGGGGGTTTTGTACAGAGGGGTGCCCGAGGTTTTTAAAGCTATGCGCTACCACAGTCTTGTAATTGACAACGTGCCGCCTGTGTTAGAGATAGAGGCGGTTTCTCTAGACGACGGCGAGATTATGGGCATTAGACATGTAGAACACCCCACGTTCGGAGTCCAGTTCCACCCAGAGTCTGTGGGGACCCCCGACGGCCTTAGAATAATTAAAAACTTTATAGACCTATGAGGCTCCCGCCGAGGGCTTTGGGAGTGTATCTAATAGCGGGGTGGCCTACGGCGGAGGTGTACAGAGCTGCTGTGGCAAAACTGTCGGAGGCGGCGGATTTTTTCGAAATGGGGGTGCCCACCGCCAATCCAAAATACGACGGGCCGTTTATTAGAAAGGCCCATAGAGAGGTAGAGGCCCCCCTCTGGCTAGCCCCGCCGGTGCCTACATACCTCATGGCGTATTGGGAAGACTACTATAGAGAGCCAGAGGCGCTTTTCCAAAAGGCGGCTGAGGTGGGGGCGAGGGCTGTGTTGGCGCCAGATCTGTTGATAGACTTCCCACAAGAGTTAGAGAGATATATCCACCTCTCGGGGCAGTACGGCCTCTCCACGGCGTTTTTCCTACCTGGCAAATTCCCTCACAGACTCGCAAAGAGGCTCGCAGAGGCGGACTTCATCTACCTAGGCCTATACGCAGCCACGGGGGTGGAACTCCCAGTGTACGTAGAGAGAAATATAAAACTGTTGAGAGAGGCGGCGCCCTCTGCGTACGTAGTGGCGGGGTTTGCAGTAGATACGCCAGAGAAAGCCGCCAAGTTGATAAGAGCGGGAGCAGACGCAGTTGTAGTAGGCACAGCCTATATGAAAAGACTTAGACAAGGCGTAGAACAAGCCACGTCATTTCTAAAGGCGCTGAAAGCCGCCTTGAGACAAGTGCCAGATTAATTTGTCTAACAAAGCCGTTTTTTAGATGTGGAGAGTGCCTCAAACCCTAGCGGGATTGCCTCTTGCCGTGGTGCCCGTCTAGGCTTTGAGCCGCCGCCAAAGAGGCAGGGGTGGATCACAGCGTAGCTGTAGACGTCGCCTCCGTCGTGTCGGGAGGTCTGTGTGGGGGTGGATGTATATGAGCTGTGGGGTTGACGTGGGGCTCTACTGTGTATGAGTGGCGGCCTTGGCTTGCCGACGGCGTTGTGTGGCTATATTATGAAGGGTAGGTATATCGCCATGTTTAACAGAGTGACTGGGGCGCCGTATTTGACGAATTATGTGAAGGTGATTGTGCTGTTGTATCGCCTCTCTAAGACTTCTAGTATGATTATGTTGGAGGCCGCTCCAAGTAGTGTCAAGTTGCCGGCTATTGTGGAGGCTGCGGCTAGTGTTATCCAGGCCTTGGGGTCTGCGACGCCTAGTTCTTTTAGATATGTGGCGAAGAGGTTTGTGAATGGGACATTGCTGAGTATTTGGCTCAGGGCTAGAGACAGCGCAGTGATTGAAAGTATGTCTCGCCGTCGTAGTGGGAGAGGGCTGCGTGGATTATTGGCTGTAGTCCCCCGCCTCTCCATATGGCGTCCATGGCTATAAACATGGCTATGAAGAAGAGGACTGTGCCCCAGTCTACTCTAGAGACTAGGTCTCTTGGGCTTGAGGCGAAGAAAGAGGCGGCGACGAAGGGGATGTAGCCGATCTCTGCGATGTGGGGGTGCCCGGCCAGCGCGGCTAGGTCGTTGACCACCATGGCGGCCACTGTGGCTGTTAGGACAGCCGCGGCTAAGGCTGCGTCTCTCTTATCGCGGATGAGCTCTCGGGGGACCGCGGCGATGTTAATAGGGCCGTTTTTTATCTTGAAGAGATAGAAGAGGAGGAGGGGGGTGGCCACTAGGTTTATTAACTTGGGGACGGCTAGGTGGGCTAGGAAGGTTATGAAGGACGCCTTCATGCCGGAATCTACCGCTAATTCTGGGGGTTCCCCAGAGGCGTCATTGTAGAGCCGATAGTTAAACTATAGGCGAGGAGTAGAAACATTTTCCAATACTCTATCCCCGTGGCTTTGGCCATGGGAGGCCCCATTAGAGCCACTGTGTCGTTTACGAAAAAGGCGGCGAGTAGACCAAAGAGGAGTGAGGAGGCTATAAACACTGCCAGCCTTGTCTTGAAGAGAGAGATAAAGATGTAGGCGATTAGGTCTAACAAGCCGCTGGACTCGGCGAGGGCCTGTAAATATGCCGATCAGGAAAAACACTACTTCGAAATTCACCACCTTAGCCACGTCGTCTACTGTGACGGGGCCGATGAAGATGGCTAAAAACGCCGCTAGAGACATCAACGACCAGACGGGGAGTTTTGGATACAGCGGCCTCGCCAACATGCTAAAACAGCCAACGCCACAGCTACGACTGCGTCGTTTAACATAGCAGTTTTAAAGACTGGTCTATATATAGACATGGCGTGTTTCCAGCCTGTGGGCTACGTTAGGCATAGCTACAGCGACGAGGAGGTGAAGAAGAGGAGGTTTGTAGACGGCGTGTTAGAGGTCTTGCCTGAGTTCGAGGCTGCGTTGGCTGGGGTGGAGGAGTTTAGCCACCTCATCGTCGTCTCTTATCTACATAAGTTTAGAGAGAGGCCTCTGGTGGTGAGGCCTAGGAGAGTGCCTGGGGCCCCTGAGGTGGGGGTCTTCGCCACCGACAGTCCAGACAGACCGAATCCAATTGGGGTGTCTATAGTGAGATTAGTCAAGAGAGAGGGGAGGCTGTTGTATATAGGGGGTGTAGATCTCTTCGACGGGACGCCTGTCTTAGACATAAAGGGCTTCTCTTCCTCTCGATGTCCGGGAGAGGTGAAGACGCCGTGGTGGATAGACTAAAAGTTTATATAGGCGTATGTATGGTGACTTATGCCATCTCACGGGTCGTTGACTAAGGCGGGTAAGGTGAGGAACCAGACGCCTAAGATTCCGCCGAAGCCTAAGAAGAATCTCAACCCTAGGAGGCGGAATATTCGAAATTACAAGAGGAAGATTCTCTACGCCTCTCAAACTACGCAAGAGGCTATATAGTTTTTTCTACGTAGTTCTTATACGCAACAGCCCGTTTTTTTACATGTTAGTCGTAATAGTGGGGCCTATGTTCGCTGGGAAGACTACAGAGCTTATTAGACGGGTGGAGAGGCAAGTTATCGCTGGGAGGAGGGCTATAATTTTCAAGCCTTCTATAGACGCGAGGTATGACTTGGCTAAGGTGGCGGCTCACAACGGCCTCAAGGCCGAGGCCTATGTCGTGCCGCCGGATGAGTCTGGCGTGGATATTGTCGTGAGGCTCGGCGCTAAGTACGACGTGGTTGCTGTAGACGAAGTTCAATTCTTCCCCGTGGAGCTGGCCGATGAGTTGAATAGGCTGGCGGACAGTAGGTTAGTGATTGCGGCGGGCCTTAATCTAGACTATAGAGGAGAGCCTTTTGAGACTACGACGAGGCTAATGGCTTATGCAGACAAAGTGGTGTCTCTATCTGCTGTGTGTAAAGTCTGCAGA
>CAMLLK010000071.1 GCA_946480885.1 uncultured Thermoproteales archaeon | reverse complement strand
CCGTCCATTGACAAGAGCCAGTCCTAGTAAAATAGTATTTGTAGCGTTGAGCAACGACTTCCCAGAAGAGACTTGTAAAATTGTGAAGAGACTAGGACTAAAAGGACGTAGTCTAGGGAGTTCAGCAGCTGAGTTAATCTACACGGCGGCGGGTCTCGCCAAGGGGTTTGTTGACCTACGTGGTAAATTAAGAATATTAGACATAGCAGGTGCCTTAACTGTAGGGAAGTACATCCCCAATTTTAAATACAAAATAATTGGTGGAGAGGAGCCTTTTTCAAAAGTTTCAATAATAGCAGGAGATGAAGAGTTTGTAAATGCGGCGTTTTCAAATAGATGAAGAAATTAAGTCATTTCTACTGTCGCTATCTCGTACACTAGGTGTACGAATTGAAAAAATTCTCGACTTATATCTCTACGTAACCCCGGAGACTGTGGAAATAATTGAAGTAGTAGAGAGAAGTGGGGAGGTGATCGGCGTGAGGCTAGCGGTAAGATCGAAGAAGAGACAAGACCTCTGGCATTACGTAGCGGTAGGACGCCGCGGTGGAAAATGTACATGTAGAGGAAACGCCGTGGGGGGTAAGATATGTAGACATATTACGATTGGCTTAATCACATGGCATATCATATCGCTTTTAAAAACCGGCAAAGGCGTCGACGTCAGTACACTACAATGGCTAAGAGACAGCGTTAATGTTTAAAGCCTAGACTAAAATCTTAATTAGGAGTGACGAGAGGCAGACGGTGATTTGTGATCGCGGATTTGAACGCTGACCTATAAAAACTCTATTGTCAACATCATGTGCTAGAAGTAAAGCTCTCGCCCAATAGAGTGCTTTACGTCGAAGATAATAAGATTCAACTAGGCGAGAGTAGATACACTGGCTTAGTTGAAATAAAGCGAGATGGATTGTATATAGATAGACGACTTGTAGTTTTTAGAAGAGCTTTAAAGTGTCCAGTAAAAATTGGGGGGGTATACCTCTGCGGAGGCCCCAGAGAGCTTCCTAGGTTTTTCTATAGAGAAGCATTTGTAGAGGGCCTAGGCGAAGAGCTAAGAGTCTCAGAGCTCTACGCCACTACGGCTTTAAATGAAGGAAACTGTCTAGCTGAATATTTATACGCCTTAGTTAAAGGAGGGCCACACCTCTGGGATATATACTATGGGAAGTCGCCGAGGGCTCCTCGACGTTGTAGAGATATAATAAATATCCAAATATCTAGAGGAGAGAGACAGAGGAAAGTCTTTAAGCCCCCTACGTTTTCAAAAGAGACAGCCGCGTTGTTAGGGTTGGTAAAATTTTCAGAGGCTATAGAACTTATTGAAAAAAATTGGCTAGGCTTTGCCATTGCACTACGTTATGGCATCTACAGCGCTTTGAAGTGGAGACTTAACTACAATAGAGACAGTTGGCTACTTCTATTTGGCTTATATTCAGCACTTGACCCCGTGGTGCTGCCAGGTGGTGTTGCTATAGATTTGGGAATTCTTCGAGCTACTCCCTACCTCGTCGTGAGGCTAATGGGGCGCTGGCTCGTGGCGATGAATGTTGCTGGTCTATATCTGTCGATAGGTAATATAAATATGATGACAGACGGCGGCAGGAAGAGAGATATATATGCCTCTTGCGAGGACGTTAAGTGTGTAGTTGGTAATTTTATGTTTAATATATGTAAAGAGATTTCGTGTGGTATAGTTAGAACATGGGATTTTGAATTTAAGAGTTTAGTTAAATGTAAAGATTATGGAAGTCCGTTTTTTGCAATAGAGCCTTGTCAGTAGGAATGTATATAAATTACCTTGTGTTGAGAGATGTGCCGAAGATCCCCGTAAAAGTAGTGACATTTGATGAAATAGTTGAATGGAGTAAAAAGTTAGCTGTTAAAATTAGAGAGAGTAATTGGCAGCCTGATGTAATAGTGGCTATTGCCCGCGGCGGCTATGTCCCCGCTAGATTATTATGTGACTGGCTAGGTGTGAATGAACTTCTAAGTATTCAAGTAGTACATTGGCCAACCGCGGCGGAGGTGGCAGAACGGGCCTATGTCAAATATCCACTTAATGTAGACCTGAGCGGAAAGAAAGTCTTGATAGTAGACGACATTGTAGACACTGGCGACAGTGTAGAACTAGCTAAGAAAACTGTAGAACAGTGTTGTAATCCGAAAGAGGTCAAGACGGCGGCTTTACAAGTTATTACAAGCGTAGCAAAATTCATACCAGATTACTACGCAATTGAGGTCAAAGAATGGGTTTGGTTCGCATACCAGTGGAACGCCGTAGAGGACGCAATCGGCTTCATAATGAAGATTGTAAAAGAGGTGGGGAGGAAGGAGTGGTGTCTAGATGAATTAGTCCATAGTCACATTGAGTGGTATGGAGAAGACTACGTGGAGAAGAGATTTGGGTATATACTATATGCTTTAGATCTTTTAGCCCGTCGTGGCGTAGTTACTTTAAGTAGGTGCAGGGCCTAGTCTCTTTACCTCTCTAAAAGAGAGCACTAACACTACGTCTCCTTTCTTTACCCCCCCGGGTGGGATTAGGGCAATGCCGCATGTATCGGCTTCTGTAAAACTATGGTGTTTTGCCTTTATGGGTATTGCGTAGAGCTCCCCCTCGCTGGCCTCTAGTCTTACTCTCACCACTTGAGCCAATTCGCCTTGTACATCTTGTGTCACTACTGCGTATAGCCAATCGTGGCTTGGACTCCTAGACACATTAGCCATATGGCGTAGGACCGGTTCAACAATTCTAATAACGCCGTGTAGAGCGCTGATGGGATAGCCAGACAGTCCAAATATAGGCTTTCCATTCACCACAGCCACACTAGTGGGCCTCCCGGGCCTCATCCTAAATCCTCTCAATCCGCCATATCCAAGTTTATAAAAATGGTCTATTTCACTCGGCCCTGCCCCGCCTGTAATTATAACTGCGTCGTAGTCTTTTAAGAATTTGTCTACGTATTTTTTAACTTCTTCATGTTTATCGCCCGTGACTACTTTTTCTACAACTTCTACATATGGCATAAACGTCTCTATGTACCAAGAGACGAGTGATCCCGTGGACTCTATAACTTTGCCTCTTAGTACAAGCTCAGTGGCGACCTCTGGGTCTATAGGCGGAGTAATTAACTCATCCCCAGTGGCTATAATGCCGATTTTAAGTCTTCGATATACATAAACAGTGGTGATTCCTACGTCTAACATACCCACTATATCAAACGGCGTGAGTACAGTGCCTTGTCTTGCCATAACTGTACCTTTACGTATATACGACCCCGGGGGGTCTACGTTGGCGAAGTTTTCAAATTTTTTATCTACGACTACGACCTCGCCCTCTTTTTTCACAGCTTCTTCTGGCACCACAGCGTCTGTCCCCTCTGGGAGGAACGCCCCCACTGTTACGTAAACAGTCTCGCCTTTGTTCAATTTTAGATCTCTTCTATATTGGCCAACTAATACAGTGCCAACTATTCTAAAAATGCCTGGCGTGTCTTCTGAATTTACAGCATATCCGTCGTAAGCGGCCCGTGGCATTGGGGGATAGTCATGCGGCGCAACGACGTCTTTAGCAACTACGTGCCAAGTGGCGTCCCACGTGGCTATTTTCACAACGTCTTCAATTTTTCTAACTTGAGGTAAAATGTCGGCCACTTTCGATATTGGGTTAAGACCCGTTAAATACCGCATAGTAGTAGATATACAAAAAATATCTTAAATTATTCATAAATAAACGCAGTGATGCCGTCAGGGTTACGGTGATAGATGACCGGAGGCGCTATGGCTGATTTTTATATTTATAAATTGTCCTACAGTAGGCCGTATGGGCAAGAGAAGAAAGAGGAGAAAAGTTATACTAAAGCCTAAGAAAACTCTGCCTAAAATCTTCACATGTCCTCACTGTGGGGCTCAGTTGGTATCAGTCAAAAAATCTGAAGACGGTTATTTAGTGATATGTGGCAACTGTGGATTAAGTCATATATTTCAAGAGAGGCCTGGGTGGATGTCTGTGGATTACTACAATGCATTTGTAGACCTTTATCTAGAGGGCAAGATAACGGCTCCAAGTGGAGATGGAAGAGATGAAAATATATGAGTATTTATTAGAGGGGGTTAAGCATTTTACTTTAATAGACCCGGACAAATCTGTAGATTATCTAAAAATTGCGCGTAGAGCAATTGAAGCTGGTACAGACGGCATTTTAATAGGGGGGTCTCTGGGAATTAGAGAGAGTCAGATGTCTAGAGTAATTAAAGATATCAAAACTATTTCAAACATCCCTATATTGATTTTTCCAGGTTCTCCTACGCAATTAACTGAGGAGGCAGACGCAGTGTTATTCCTCAGCGTCTTGAATTCACTAGATCCATATTTTATAATTGGGGCACAGGTACAAGGCGCTGTTTTAATAGCTAAACACTACCCCAAACTCGAAGTTATCTCAACGGCATATATTATAGTCGGCGACGGAGGAGCCGCCGGCTATGTCTCTATGAGTAAACCCGTTCCACTTACTAGGCCGGACATCGCGGCGGCCTACGCCTTAGCGGCTAATTACATAGGATTCAAAGCGGTTTATATAGAGGCTGGGAGCGGCGCCCCCCAGCCCCCTACACCTGAGTTAGTAAGAGCTGTGAGATCTGTCTTTCCAAGAGTGTTGATAGTAGGTGGAGGTATTAGAAATCGAGAAGCGGCAAGTTTAATAGCAAGAGAAAAACCAAATGTTATTGTCACAGGTACAATAGCAGAAGAGCGTCCAGAAAAACTCGAAGAAATTATCAAAGCGATTAAATCTAGGCCTTGAGTTTAGTCCTTCTCCAGTGTCTACGCGTAGGCGACCTTATAACTCTCCTCTTTGTCTTCACCACCACCCAGACGGGCGGGTTTCTATTAGAGTTAAGAGCAGCCGCCAGCCTTAGTTTTTTCCCAAGAGGTTTGTTGCGAGCCATAGGTGTTCAAATAGACACTTTTAAAAAATTATAGCCTGAACCTATACTCTTTTTTTCCTTGGTTATATATAGCGCGGAGAATTTCTTTCAACGTCTCGTCGTCTATTGGAATTTTTATACGTCCAGAGGAAGCTAGAGTTATTAACTGTTGCTCTATTGCGCTTGCAACCTCGGGCCTCACTATTCGGATATTGTCAAGTCTCGCCAGAGCCTCGGGCGTCAAAATCCTCTTCAAAGCGGCTCTTCTCTGAGCCGCAGCTATTTGAGCCTGTCTCTCAAGCTCAGCTTTTTTCTGTAACTCTTCTATTTTCTTCCTACGTAGTTCTTCTAACTCTCTGTCGTCTACTTCTTCAGCCATTACTCTTTAGGCGTGGCGAAATACTTCGCCAACTCCGGCCGGGTCTTTGTTAATTCTTTCGCAATCTTTGCAGCTATTCTATCTAAGAGAGACCTCCCCTCTGGGGTTATCACACGGCCTTGTTTAGTCTTGGCGACGTAACCCGCCTGTTCTAATTGTTGTAAAATTTTTCGAATAATCGCGCCCCCGGCTTTTCTCGTCCTCTCAGGTCTTGTCTTATCGCCAGTCTTAGCCCTATAGCTGTAGGCAGTTCTCAATGCCCCAACACCCACGGGCCCGTTAAGATAAATTTTTCTTAAAACAGAGGCGGCTCTCACATACCACCAGTCTTGGCTCATGGGGGGCCTCTCCTTATTTGCCCCAGTCTTCACAAAAGGCGCCCATACGGGAGGCTTTACTTGAGGTACGTTTTCTTTTAAATACCTCGCTAACTCTGTTATCAACATATCTGCCGGCACTTCCTTTACTGAAGTCACGTGATATCCATAGACCCCCTTTATAAGATTTTAGCTAGCAAGTTTATATATAAAGTCTTCCCACCCTCTGTGAAATTCTGTCCAAATGATAAAAGCTTAATGCTACCTGTAAAGAAAGGAGATAGGTCAGTTTTGAGATGTCCTAAGTGTGGCTATGAGGAAGAGATTTCTCAAGATGTGAAAAATAGATATCAGTCAAAAACTGCAGTAGAGGCAAAAAACCAGATTGTAGTTATATCAGAGAACTCCACAAACCTCCCTAGAGTCAAGACTAGAGGTTGTCCCAAATGCGGCCACGACGAAGCGTTTTTCTGGGTTCAACAAACAAGAGA